>NZ_JOGH01000123.1:0-19749 GCF_000721345.1 Kitasatospora sp. NRRL B-11411
GCCCCCCGCTGGCCAGGTCCGAAGTCCGCACCGCCCCCACCCGGATCCACCTGCCCGGCGAGGACTGGCTGTTCGCCAAGCTGTACGCCGAACCCGGCACCCACGACACCCTGCTCGCCGACCACCTGCCCGCCCTGCTCGCCGACGTCGAACCCCACGTCGACCGCTGGTTCTTCCTCCGCTACCGCGACCCCGAACCCCACCTGCGGCTGCGCCTGCACGGCGACCCCGCCGCCCTGGCCGGCCACGTCCTGCCCGCCCTCGCCCGGCACGTGCGCCGGCTCGTCGAGACCGGCGCGCTGCGCACCACGGCGCTCGACACCTACCGGCCCGAGACCGACCGCTACCTCGGCCCCGGCGCCCAGGAAGCCGCCGAACGGCTCTTCCAGACCGACAGCCGCTCCGCGCTGCTCCAACTGCGCGCCCGCCGGGCCGGCGCCGCCGCCGTCCCCGACGAGGTCCTCGCCGCCACCGGCCACGCCGTGCTGCTGGACTCGCTCGGCGACTGGGACTGGTGCGCCTGGGTGGTCCACCTCTTCGAGAAGGGCGCCGACCACCGCGCCCACCAGCGCCACCGCGCCCTCGCCGACCGGCTGATCCGCCCCGACGACACCGCCCGGCACGCCGCCGAACACCTCGGCATCCCCGACCTCGCCCCGCTCTGGACCGACACCCCCGCCCCGCGCGACTTCGGCCGGCTGCTGCTCGCCGCACCCGAGGCCGACCGCGACGAGGCCCTCATGTCGCTGCTGCACATGCGGCACAACCGCCTGTTCGGCATCGACCCGGCCGCCGAGGCCCGCGGCTACGCCGTCCTGCGCGGCGCGGCCAGGGCCCTGATCGGACGCAAGTCCCACGGGGGAGGGGGGAAGTGACGGCGCCTCGGCCGAACCCGGCCCGCCGCGCCGACCGGGGCCGCGGACGACCTCCGCTGCGCGGGCGGGGCGGAGCGGCGCCGTGCCAGTTCCCGCCCGTCCGAACCGCCACCGACCGGAGCCCCCGATGACCGACACCGTGCAGGCGACTGCCGTTTCCGCGGAACGGGCCCGGTTGCGGGCGGCCGCCGGGCAGTTGTCCGACCTGATCCTGGACCGGCTCGCCGATCCGGCCGCGACCGTGGCCGCCACCCGGATCCCCGCCGAGGCCGCCGACGACGGGGTGGCCGAGAACGTCTGGGCGGAACTGACGCTCGGCAGCGGCAGCCCCGGGCTGTCGCTGGCATTCAGCGGCGGGGCCCGGCCGGGCACCGAGCGGGCCGCCCGGGCGCACGGGTACCTGGCGGTGGCGACCCGGGCCGCCGGCGCCGGCGACACCGTGCCCAGCGGGATCTTCAAGGGGCCCGGTGCGCTGGCCTTCGCCGTGCTGGCCGCCCACCGCGCCACCGGCGGCTACACCGGGGCGCTGCACCGGCTCGACGCCTACCAGCGGCAACTCGTGCGCACCGCGCTGCCCGCCGTCCCGGACGGGCCGCTGGCCACCATCGGGCACTACGAGGTGGTGCGCGGGATGACCGGCGTCGGCCGGTACCTGCTGGCCCGCGCGGAGAGCTGCGGCGAGGAGCTGGAACTGGTCCTCGGCTACCTGATCGAGCTGGCCCGCGGCACCACCGCGCACCGCGGGGCGCGCGTCCCGCGCTGGTGGGCGCTGGACGCGCCCCGGATCGGCTCCGAGCACCTGCTGCCGGACGGCCACCTCAACCTCGGCCTCTCGCACGGCGTCGCGGGCCCGCTGATGCTGCTCGCGCTGGCCTGGCGCGACGGCGTCCGGCTGCCCGGCCACCGGGAGGCCCTGGAGAACACCGCCGACCTGCTGGTGCGCTGGGCGGTGCGCGACCAGCACGGCCGCTACTGGCCCGGCTACCTCGGCCTGGACGCCTACCTGGCCGGGCCCGACGCGTACCGCGAACCCGCCGGCTGGCCGTCCTGGTGCTACGGCGCGCCCGGCGTCTCGCGCGCCCTGCAGACCGCCGGGGCCGCGCTCGGCCGGCCGGAGTGGACGGCCGTCGCCCGCGACTCGGTCGAGCGGCTGCTGCGGGTGCCGCTCGACGACTGGGGCGTCACCGACCACGCGCTGTGCCACGGCTGGGCCGGGGCGCTGCACCAACTCGGGCGGCTGAACGAGCACTTCGGCGAGGAGCGGATCGAGCGGCGGCGCGACGAGACCGCCGCCCGGCTGCTGGCCGGGCACGACCCGGACGCCCCGTTCGGCCTGCGCTTCACCATGACCCGCAGGCCGTTCGCCAGCGACGTCTCCGGCTACCTGGACGGGGCGGCCGGCGTCGCGCTCGCCCTCGACTCGTACGCGGCCGGCGGCACCCCGCACGACTGGGACATGCCGCTGCTGCTGTCCTGACCGGCCCTGACCGGCCCTGACCGGCCGTCAGCCGGTGTCAGTCGGCGTCCTGCGGGCGGGTCATCCGCAGGACGTCGAGCGCCTCGTCGAGCTGGGCCTCGGTGAGCAGGCCGCGCTCGACGTAGCCGCGGTCGAGGACCACCTGGCGGATCGTCCGGCGCTCGGCCAGCGACTGCTTGGCGACCTTCGCCGCCTCCTCGTAGCCGAGGTAGCGGTTGAGCGGGGTGACGACGGAGGGCGAGGACTCGGCGTACTCGCGGGTGCGCTCGGCGTTGGCGGTGATGCCGTCGACGGTGCGGTCGGCCAGCAGGCGGGCGGAGGTGGTGAGCAGGCGGACCGACTCCAGCACGTTGCGGGCGATCACCGGGAGCATCACGTTGAGCTCGAAGTTGCCGCTCGCGCCGGCCACCGTGACGGTGGTGTCGTTGCCGATCACCTGGGCGGCGACCATCAGGACCACCTCGGGCAGCACCGGGTTGACCTTGCCGGGCATGATCGAGGAACCGGGCTGCAGGTCGGGGAGGTTGATCTCGGCGAGGCCGGTGCGCGGGCCGGAGCCCATCCAGCGCAGGTCGTTGGCGATCTTGGTGAAGCCGGCGGCGATCGTGCGGAGCTGGCCGCTGAGCTCGACCAGGCCGTCCCGGGCGCCCTGGGCCTCGAAGTGGTCGCGGGCCTCGGTCAGCGGCAGGCCGGTGGCGCGGGCGACCTCGGCGATGACGGCGGCCGAGAAGCCCGGCGGGGTGTTGATGCCGGTGCCCACCGCCGTGCCGCCGAGCGGCAGTTCGGCGACCCGGGGGAGCGTGGCGCGCAGGCGCTCGACGCCGTACCGGACCTGGGCCGCGTAGCCGCCGAACTCCTGGCCGAGCGTCACCGGAGTGGCGTCCATCAGGTGGGTGCGGCCGGACTTGACGACGCCCGCGAACTCGGCGGACTTGGCCTCCAGCGCCCGCGCCAGGTGCTCCAGCGCCGGGACCAGCTCGTGCAGGACCGCGCCGGTGGCCGCCACGTGGATCGAGGACGGGAAGACGTCGTTCGACGACTGCGAGGCGTTGACCTGGTCGTTCGGGTGCACCGGGCGGCCCAGGCGCTCGGCGGCCAGGGTGGCGATCACCTCGTTGGCGTTCATGTTCGACGAGGTGCCGGAGCCGGTCTGGAACACGTCCACCGGGAACTGGTCGTCCCAGCGGCCCTCGGCCACCTCCTCGGCCGCCGACCGGATCGCCGCCGCGGTCTCCTCGTCCAGCACCCCCAGCCCGGCGTTGACGGTGGCCGCGGCCGCCTTGATCCGGGCCAGCGCCGCGATGTGGGCGCGCTCCAGGCGCTGCCCCGACACCGGGAAGTTCTCCACCGCGCGCTGGGTCTGCGCCCGCCACTTGGCCGCCGCCGGGACCCTGACCTCGCCCATCGAGTCGTGCTCGGTCCGCCACTGCTGCCCGTCCTGCTGCCCGTGCTGCCGGTCCTGCTGTCCGTCCGCCATGGTCGGTACACCTCCTGGACCGGTCAGCCTTCCACGGGCGCCCGGCATTCCCGGCCCGGCCGGACCGCGTGTCGCCGACGGCCGCCGCCGCGGCGCCCTTGACCGGGCGGCGTACCGACCGGTAGGGACAGCGGTGGCACCACCCCTGCCCACACCCTCCGAGGAGCCCGCCCATGGCCACCGCCGCACCCGCCGGCCGACCCGACCCGCTCGACCTGCTCGGCGTCGACGAACTGCTCACCGAGGACGAGCGGCTGGTCCGCGACAGCGTCCGGGCCTTCACCGACCGGCACGTCCGCCCGCACCTCGCCGACTGGTACGAGCGGGGCACCTTCCCGGTGCGCGAACTCGCCCCCGAACTCGGCAAGCTGGGCGTCCTCGGCATGCACCTGGAGGGCTACGGCTGCACCGGCTCCACCGCCACCGAGTACGGGGTGGCCTGCATGGAGCTCGAAGCCGCCGACTCCGGGCTGCGCAGCTTCGTCTCGGTGCAGGGCTCGCTCGCCATGCGCTCCATCCACGCCTACGGCTCCGAGGAGCAGAAGCGGCACTGGCTCCCGGAGTTGGCCGCCGGACGGGCCGTCGGCTGCTTCGGCCTCACCGAACCGGAGGCCGGCTCCGACCCGGCCTCGATGCGCACCCGGGCCCGGCGCGACGGCGGCGACTGGATCCTGGACGGCGCCAAGATGTGGATCACCAACGGCTCGGTCTCCGACGTCGCCGTGGTCTGGGCGGGCACCGAGGACGGCGTGCGCGGCTTCCTCGTCCCGCGCGGCACCCCCGGTCTCACCGCCCGCGACATCCCCGGCAAGCTCTCCCTGCGCGCCTCCGTCACCAGCGAACTCGCCTTCGACGGCGTCCGGTTGCCCGCCGACGCGCAGCTCCCGCAGGCCCGCGGCCTGCGCGCCCCGCTGGCCTCGCTCGGCGAGGCCCGCTACGGCATCCTGTGGGGCACCGTCGGCGCCGCCCGGGACTGCTACCGGGCCGCCGTCGACTACGCCCGCGACCGGGTCCAGTTCGGCCGCCCGATCGGCGGCTTCCAGCTCACCCAGGCCAAACTCGTCGACATGGCCCTGGAGTTGGAGAAGGCCTACCTGGTCGCGGTGCGGATCGGCCGGCTCAAGGACGCGGGCCGCGCCCAGGCCGCGCACATCTCCTTCGGCAAGCTCAACAACGTCCGCACCGCGCTGGAGATCGCCCGCACCGCCCGCACCATCCTCGGCGCCAACGGCATCACCACCGCCTACCCGGTGCTCCGGCACGCCAACAACCTCGAATCGGTCCTCACCTACGAGGGCACCTCGGAGGTGCACACCCTGGTCCTCGGCGAGGCGATCACCGGCGAGTCCGCCTACCGCTGATCGCCCGGCCCGGTCCCACCGCCCGCTCCCACCGCCCGGTCCTCCTGCCGGGAGGGGCGGGTCCGCCGGAAGTCGGGGGTCGGGGGGCCGGGGTCCGACTTCCGGCTGACCCGGGTCGGTACCTGGTGCGCATGGATCCGGGGGACGGGCGCGCCGAGGATGGAGGGGAAGGGTTCGGAGCGGCGGAAAAGGGGTGCGGGGCGATGGGCGGCGAGCGGAGCAGGCGGGCGGCGGCGACGGTGGTGGTCGGCGGGGCGGCCGCGGCGATGCTGCTGGTGATGGTGGCTCCGGCGGCGATCCAGCGGGTGCAGGACCGGCTGGACCAGACCGTCCGCTACCCCAGCGGGTCCGCGGCCAAGGCCGACCGGACCGAGGTGCCGCGCTGGCTGCCCGACTCGGCCACCGGCATCGCCTTCCTGGCGTCCGGGGACGGGGGCGAGCGGCTGATCCGGGCCACCGTCCCGGACCGGGCGCTGCCCACGGCCTGCACCACCACCGGCCACACCCTGGACGACCCGCACCTGCGCGCGCACTGGTTCCCCACCGACACCCCGCGGCGGGCCACCGCGCACTGCGGGCAGTACGACGTCGCGCTGGTCGGCGACCAGCTCTACGGCTGGCGGGGCGCCCCGGCCGCCGCCGGGGCCCGCACCGCCGGTCCGACCGGCTGACGGGGGCGCCCCGGGCGGGGGTCGGCTTCCCCGGCGGCGGGCGGATGGGATAGGACGGTGCGCACACCCCGCCATCCGTGAGGAGCCCCATGCCAGGCCCGACCGTCGACCCCGACGGCGACCAGACCGCACCCGACGTCCCGCTCCGTCCGGCGCAGGAGGCCGCGCAGGCCCCGCAGCGCGCCCCGTTCGCCACCGCCACCGTGATCACCCTGGGCTGCCTGGTCGCGCTCGGGCCGTTCACCACCGACCTGTACCTGCCCGCGCTGCCCGACCTGACCGCGGACCTGGGCTCCACCGCCGCGGCCGCCCAGCTCACCCTGACCGGTTCGCTGCTCGGCATGGTGCTCGGCCAGCTGCTGTTCGGCCCGCTCAGCGACCGGCTCGGCCGCCGCCGCCCGATGCTGGCGGGCCTGGCCGCGTTCACCGCCGCCAGCCTGCTGTGCGCGTTCGCCGACTCGATGCCGCTGCTGGTGGCGGGCCGGGTGGTGCAGGGCGCGGCGGGCTCGGCCGCGCTGGTGATCGCCCGGGCGACCGTCCGGGACCGGTTGGAGGGGACCGCGATGATCCGGTTCCTGGCGACCATGGGCCTGATCTCCGGCCTGGCCCCGATCGTCGCGCCGCTGGCCGGCGCCCAGCTGCTGCACGTCACCGACTGGCGCGGGACCTTCGTCGCGCTGGCGCTGCTGGGCGCGGTGCTCACCGTGGCCTGCGGGTTCGGCATCGGGGAGACGCTGCCGCCGGAGCGGCGGCACGGCGGCGGGCTGGGCACCACGGTCCGGGCGATCGGCGGGCTGCTGCGCGACCGGGTGTTCCTCGGCTACCTGCTGGTCAGCACCTTCGCGTTCGGCGCGCTGTTCGCGTACGTCGGCGGCTCCTCGGTGGTGCTGCAGGAGGTGTACCGGATCACCCCGCAGACCTACAGCCTGGTGTTCGCGGTCAACTCGGTCTCGCTGCTGGCCGTCACCCAGTTCAACGGGCGGTTCCTGGTGCAGCGCTACTCGGAGCGGACGCTGCTGGTCTGCGGCCTGGGCGCGGCGGCGCTGGCCGGGGCCGCCGTGGTGCTGTGCACCACGGTGTGGGACACCGGGCTGGCCGGGGTGTGGCCCGCGCTGACGGTGCTGATGGGCGCGATGGGCGTCATCCTGCCGAACGCCAACGGGCAGGCGCTGACCATGGCCCCGCACGCCGCCGGGTCGGCGTCCGCGCTGCTGGGCACCGGCACCTACCTGTGCGGCGCGGTGGTCGCCCCGCTCAGCAGCCTGGGCGGGCACCCGTCCGCGACGGTGCTCGGCGCGGTGGTGCTGGGCTGCGCGCTGCTGGCGCTGGGGTCCTTCCTGCCGCTGTGCCGGGGGCGCTGAGACCGCGGGGACGGGGGAGGAAGCGGCCGGGCCCGGCCGGTGGCGGGTGCCACCGGCCGGGCCCGGTTCGTGGAGCGGGGGGTGTCAGGCGATCGAGAAGTCGTCGCCGTAGACCGAGCCCTGGCCGTACCAGCCGTGCAGGTAGACCGTGACGGTGCCGTTGGCGCCGGTGGTGAACGGGACGCTCACCTTGGTCCAGGAGGAGCCGTTGGCCCAGGTGGAGGCGGTGGCGCCGCCGCTGACGCCGACGTACGAGTACGGGCCCTGGACCCAGGCGGTCAGGGTGTACGCGTGGTTCGGGGCCAGGGTGACGGTCTGGTCGCACTCACCGGTGGTGCCGGCGGTGGGCGCCGCCTGCAGGGCCTTGGAGCCGCCGTGCACCGGGGTGGAGACCACGCCGCCGCCGCTCTGGCAGGTCCACGGGGCGAGGCCGCCCTCCAGGTCGCCGTTGACCAGGCCGCCGGTCGGGGTGGTGCCGGTGACGGTCAGCGCGTAGGTGGCGGTGTGGGTCTTGCCCGCGCCGGTGCCGGTGACGGTCAGGGTGTAGGTGCCCGGGGCCGCGGCGGCGGTGGTGGCGACGTTCAGGGTGGCGGAGCCGCCCGCGGTGACGCTGGAGGCGCTCAGCGAGGCGGTGACGCCGGCCGGGGCGCCGGAGACGGTCAGGTTGACGGTCGCGGCGGTGCCGGAGGTGACCGCGGTGTTCACGGTGCTGGAGGCGGCCGAGCCGGCCTGGACCGAGCCCGAGGCGGGGGCGAGCGCGACCGAGAAGTCGGAGGCGGTGGTGCCGCCGGTGACGGTCAGGGTGTAGGTCGCCGAGTGGGTGCCGCTCGCGCCGGTGCCGGTCACGGTCAGCGGGTAGCTGCCGTTGGCGACGCCCGCGGTGGTGGCGACGTTCAGGGTGGCGGAGCCGCCCGCGGTGACGGTGGAGGCGCTCAGCGAGGCGGTGACGCCCGCCGGGGCGCCGGTGACCGACAGGTTGACGCTCTGCGCCGAGCCGGAGGTGACCGCGGTGCTGACGGTCGCCGAGGTGGACGCGCCGGCGGTGACCGAGCCGGTGGCCGGGCTCAGCGACACCGAGAAGTCGTTGGCCGGGACGGAGGAGCTGGTGAACTTCGAGAAGATGTGGCTGAAGTCCCAGGTGCCCTGCGCGATGCCGGAGCAGCTGTCCGACCCGGCGGTGCCCGCGCAGCCGCCGTTGTCACGCTGCAGCGCCCAGAAGGACAGGGTGTTGATGCCCTTGGAGACGGCCCAGTCGTAGACCGTGTTGGCGTTGGCGACGGTGAAGGTCTCGGCGGCGCCGAAGTCGTCGATGCCGATCATCTCGATGATGCCGATCGAGTTCCACAGCTGGGTGGAGGTCTTCGTCGGGTACAGCTTGGCCAGCTGGTTGTACAGGCCCTGGGCGGAGGTCTGGGTGTCCGCGGCCATGTCGTGCGGCTGGTTGTCGTAGTAGTCGAACGTCATCATGTTGACGACGTCGATCCGCGCGTTGTTGCTGACCGCGTTCTTCAGCACCGCGAGGCCGCTGGAGGCCAGGCCGCTGGTGGTGGTCGGCAGGGTGTAGCTGAACTGGATGGTGCGGCCGTTGGCGGCGGCCCAGTCCTCGACGATCTTGATCGCCTTGTTGCGGCGGTCGATGCCGGCCGTGTTGGTCAGCGAGTTGTCCTCGATGTCCAGGTCGATCCGGGAGACGTCGTAGGTGGTGATGACGTTCTCGAACGCGGCGGCGATCTGGTTGACGTCCGTGCAGGAGTCGGCGATCTCGGTGCCGGTGTTGTCGGCGGTGTAGCCGCCGAAGGACGGGATCACGTCGCCGCCGTTGGCGCGGATGGTGGCGATGTCGGCGCCGAAGACCGAGTTGGACACCGGCATCGAGGTGTCGCCGTTCCACAGCGCGGTGCAGGAGCCCTTGGTGGCGGCCTGCAGGAACGCCATGGTCAGGTTCTTGGCGCCGGACTGGGCGGCCAAGGTGGCCGGGTTGTCGCCGGTCCACGCCTCGAAGTACGGGGCGAAGACGTGCTGCGGCAGCGGGGTGGCGGCCTGCGCGGGGGCGGAGATCAGCCCCAGCGAGGCGGCCGCCATCGCGCCGGTGGCGAGCAGCGCTTGGAGTGGTCGGTGAAGGCGCATCGAGTCTCCATCAGGCATGGGAGGAGGGCCCGTGTGCCGGTGTTCGGGCACGGGGCGTGGGTCTGGCCTGGTACAGGGAGTGCCGGGGTGGTGCGGGGCAGTACTGCTTGCCCCGGCCGGTGGTCACACCCCCACGATGCGTTCCGGTCGGGAAGTACAGCGGACTCATGGTTGGTCTGGACCACTGCGTCTGTCAAGACTCTTTACAGTTCACTGGAGCACGGGTCGGAGCAGGCCCGGAGAGCTTTACCAAGCCTTGTACATCAGGGCCTTGACGTGCCGTCGGCCCCGCACCCGACTGCTCGGTGCGGGGCCGACGGGCGGCACGGGTCAGTTCAGACCGCTGCTCTTCAGCCAGGCCGCGGCGACCGCCGACGGGTCCTCCTTGTCGACGGCGACGCGCTTCATCAGCGCGGTCAGCCCGGCCGTGTCGAGCTTCGCCGAGACCGCGTTCAGCGCGGCCGTCCCGGTGGCGTCCAGACCCGCCTGGTTCACCAGCGGGGTGACGTTCTGCGCGCTGAACACGTTCTTCGGGTCGGCCAGCGACACCAGCTTCAGCTGGACCAGCTTCGGGTCGGTGGTGAACACGTTGCCGACCTGGACGGTGCCGTCCTTCAGCGCGTTGGCGGTGGTGTCGCCGGTCGGCTTCCACTCCTTGAAGGTCAGCCCGTAGGCGTCCTTGAACTGCTGCTCGCGGCGGGACTTGAACTCCGGCGGGCCGCCGACCACCAGGTCCTGCGCCTTGCCCGCCAGGTCGGCTATCGACTTCACGCCCAGCTTGTCGGCGGTCTCCTGGGTGACCGTCAGCGAGTCCTTGTCCTCGGCGGCCGAGGAGTCCAGGATCGCCAGCCCGGCCGGCAGCTTGGCCTTCAGCTCGGTGTTCACCGCGTCCTTGCCGGTGGCGGTCGACTTGGCGTCCAGGTAGCCCAGCAGCGCGCCGTTGTACTCCGGCAGCACCGTCAGCGCACCCGACTGCAGCTGCCCGTACAGCAGTTCGCGGCTGCCGATGTTGAACTTCTCCTCCACCGGCACGCCCTTGGCCTTCAGGGCCTGCGAGTAGATCGAGGCGAGCAGCACGTTCTCCGGGAAGTTCGCCGAGCCGACCACCACGGTCTTCCCGGAGCCCCCGGCCGGGGCGGACGCCGCCGGGCCGGAGGACTTCGCGGCCAGCGGGTCGCCGCCGCCGGAGGAGGAGCAGGCCGCCGCGCCCGCCAGCAGGAGGACGGCGAGGGCGGTTCGGACCGGACGGGTCGTCATGGGGATTCCTTCACGAGAGCGGGGGAGCCCGCGGGATCGTCGTCGGGAGCGGAGCCGCCCGCGGACGCGCCCCCGCCACCGGCGGAACCGGCGGCACGGACACGGCGGACGGCACGGACCGGCCGCGCGCCGGGCGGCGACGCGAGCCGGACGAACAGGGCGAACAGCAGTTGGACGGCCACCGCCAGCAGCACCACCAGCAGGGCGCCGCCGACCGTGGTCGGGTAGTTCCGGGTGGCCAGCCCGTCGATCACGTACCGGCCCAGCCCGCCGAGGCCGACGTACGCGGCGACCGTGGCGGTGGCGATCACCTGCACCGACGCCGTCCGCACCCCCGCCAGCAGGGTCGGCGCGGCGGCCGGCACGCACACCCGCAGCAGGGTCTGCGGGTGGGTCAGGCCGATGCCGCGGGCCGCGTCCCGGACGTCCGGGTCGGTGCCGCGCACCCCCTCGGCGGCGGCCACCAGCATCGGCGGCGCGGCCAGCGCGGTCAGCGGCAGCAGCACCGCCGTCTCGCCGACGCCCGCCAGCAGCACCGCCAGCGTCACCAGGCCCAGGGTCGGCAGGGCGCGCGCCACGCCGGCCAGCGCCGTCACCAGGAACAGCCCGCGCCCCGAGTAGCCGATCAGCAGGCCCAGCGGCAGCGCCACCAGCGCGGCCAGGCCGAGCGCCTCGGCGGAGAACGCCAGGTGCTCCAGCACCCGGTGGACGATCGAGTCCGGCCCGGAGCGGTGCGCCGGATCGGCGAAGAAGTCGTGCAGCCAGCCCAGCCAGTTCACCGCGCCACCCCCCGCGACCACGGCGCCAGCACCCGGCGGGCCGCCAGCAGCAGCAGGTCGGCGGCCAGCGCGAGCAGCGCCACCAGCACGATCCCGGCCAGGATCGGCGTCGGGAAGGTCCGCTGGAAGCCGTCCACGAACAGGTAGCCCAGCCCGCCCCGGCCGACCAGCGCCCCCACCGCCGCCAGCGAGATCGAGGACACCGCGGCCACCCGCAGCCCCCCGATCAAGTACGGCACGGACGCCGGGAGTTCGACCGCCGCCAGCCGCCGCCACGGGCCGTAGCCCATCGCGGTGGCCGCCTGCCGCACCGGCTCCGGCACCGCCCGCAGCCCGTCCACCGCGGTCGGCAGCAGCACCGCCAGCGCGTAGCAGGTCAGCGGCACCATCACGGTCTCCCGGGTGGCCAGCCCCGTGTACGGGATCAGCACCACGAACACCGCCAGCGAGGGCAGCGCGTACACCACGTTGAACACCGCCGCCAGCGGCTGGTACAGCCGCGGGAAGCGCGCGCAGGCCAGGCCCAGCGGCACCGCCAGCAGCAGCGCCAGCAGCACCGGCACCAGGGCGATCACCGCGTGGTCGGCCGTCAGGTCGCCCAGGTAGCCGAGGTGGTCGCCGAGCCAGCGCCAGCGGATCAGCGGCTCACCGTCCAGCATGCGGCACCTGCGCAGCGTCGGGGGCCTCCGGGGTTGCCGGGGCTGCCGTCCGGGTCTTCCCGGTCTCCGGGGCCAGGCCGGTCTGCGGGGCCGTCGGGGTGCTACCGGCCTCCGGAGCCGTGCCGGTCTGCGGGGCCTTCGTCCCGGGCTGTGCGGCCTCCTGGGACCGGGCCAGTGCCTCGACGACGGCGGCGCGGCTCGCGGTGCCGACCGCGCGGCCCGCCTCGTCCACCGCGACGGCCAGGCCGGACGGGGCGAGCAGGGCCGCGTCCAGCGCGGAGCGCAGCGAGTCCCGGGACGGGGCGAACACCGGGGCCGGATGGCGCTCGGCGCCGCGCACCCAGTGCTCCGGGCGGCCCTCCGGGTCGAGCGCCAACTGCCAGTCGCCGTACGAGGGTTCGAGCGGTTCGAGCGGGACGGCGCCGGCCGGGCGCAGGCCCAGTCCGCGCAGGCCGCGGTCGCGGCCCAGGAAGGCCGCCACGCCGGCGTCCGCCGGGGCGGTCAACAGGGTGTGCGGATCCGCGAGTTGGGCGATCTCGCCGTGCTCGCGGAGCACCACCACCCGGTCGCCGAGCCGGACCGCTTCCTCGATGTCGTGCGTCACGAACAGCACCGTCTTGCCCAACTCGGCCTGTAGGCGCAGCAGTTCCTCCTGGAGCCCGGCGCGCACCAGCGGGTCGACCGCGCTGAACGGCTCGTCCATCAGCAGCACCGGCGGGTCGGCCGCCAACGCCCTTGCCACGCCCACCCGTTGCTGCTGGCCGCCGGAGAGCTGCGCCGGGTACCGGCGGGCGGTCTCCGGCGGCAGGCCGACCAGCTCCAGCAGTTCGGCGGCCCGGGCCCGGGCCCGCTTGCGGTCCCAGCCGAGCAGCCGGGGCACCGTCGCCACGTTGTCGATCACCCGGCGGTGCGGGAACAGGCCCGCCTGCTGGATCACGTACCCGATACCGCGCCGCAGTTGCGCTGCGGGCAGCCCCGCCACGTCGGCCCCGTCCAGCAGCACCCGGCCGGCGGTGGGCACCACCATCCGGTTGACCATCCGCAGGATGGTGGTCTTGCCGCAGCCGGACGGCCCGACCAGCACGGTGGTCCGGCCCGCCGGAACGTCCAGTTCCAGGCCGCGGACGGCGACCGTGCCGTCGGGGTGGCGCTTGGCGGCGCCCTCGAATCTGATCACGGAAGGGTCCTCGGAGGGTCGGCCGGATCGGCTGGATCGGCCGGAACGGCACTGCGCCCGCCGCTCGGGGCGGGCGCAGTTATCGAACAGTGGTCTGAATGCGTCGCTTGACCGGCTTCCCTCGGGGGGATCACCGCAAACCTTGATCAACCGAACGGGTGGGCAGCCCGGCCGCCGCCCAGGCCACGAAACCGCCGTCCAGGTCGGTCGCCCGGTGCAGCCCCAGCGCCTGCAGCGAGGCCGCCGCCAGCGAGGACGCGTACCCCTCCGAGCACACCACGATCCACCGCACCCCGTGGTCCACCGCCTCCGGGATCCGGTGGCTGCCGGTCGGGTCCAGCCGCCACTCCAGCACGTTCCGTTCGATCACCAACGCCCCCGGGATCTCCCCCTCGCGGGCCCGCTGCGCCGCCGGGCGGATGTCCACCAGCTGCGCCCCGGCGGTCACTTCGGCCCAGGCCCGGGCCGGGTCCGGCCGGTCCAGGCCCGCCCGGGCCGCCGCCACCAACTGGTCCACCGTGGTCACCACTGCTCCGCACCTTCCGTGGAGGTCCGCACCAGGCCGCCGGCCCGCAGTTCGTAGTGCGCCATCTCGCTCAGCGGCGGCGAGTACGCGTGCAGCGTCACCGCCGGGCCCTGCGCGGTGTTGCGCACGTCGTGCAGGTACTGCGGCCCGAACGCCCGCTCGGTGCCCGACGCCAGCCTGCGCACCGTCAGCCCGTGCTCCGGCCCCGCCAGCGCCAGCTCCTCCAACTCGCCCAGCGCCACCGTGAACGCCCCGCGCGAGCCCCCGTGGTCGTGGAACCCGGTGGACTGCCCCGGCAGCCAGCTGATCAGCCACACCTCGTAGTCCTCCGCCAGCTCCAGCCGCTCGTACCAGCGCTCCTCCGCGGACAGCCGCACCCGGTGCAGCCAGCGCTCGGGCCGCTCGGCCAGGTCGCGGACGATCCGGCGCAGCGCGTTCGGGGAGAGCGGGGGGCGGGGCGCGGCGGTCGGCGGGGCGGTCGCGGCGGTCGGCGGGGCGGTCGCGGCGGTCGGCGGGGTGGTGGCGGCGGTGGGTGGGACGGTGGCCAGGTCGATGCTCATGGGTTCCTCCGGGGTGTGCCGGGGCGGCCGCCGGCGCCGGTGCGCGTGCCGGGGCACGGGCGGTGGGGACGCGGGACGGCAGGGGGAAAGGGGAGGGTGGCGCGAGGGGGGTGCGGGGCCCTGGGTCAACTCACCGGGCGCGCACGGAGGTTACGCGGAGAGCGTCAACAGCAGGCACACATGTCGCTCGCCTGGCGTCGCAGATCGACGTGCAGGCGGCAGACCAGGAAGGTGCCGGAGTTCATGCCGCCGATGGTTCACGACCCGGCGGCGGCGCGTCAAGTTCCGCCACGCCGGTGGTCGGATCGTGGACGCATCCGTCTCATTTCCCGGGCATGCCGACGGCCCGCGCTCCGGGGAGGGCGCGGGCCGTCGGGGTTCTCGGGGGCGTTCTCTCAGTTGCCGGTGCCGGTGCCGGTGCCGGTGCCGGTGCCGGTGCCCGGGCCGGTGCTCGGGCCGGTGTCGGTGTCCGGCTGGGCGGCGTCGGAGTCGGCCTGGGCGGCGGCGCTGTCCGCGGCGTCCACCTTCTGCTGCATCTGCTGGACCTGCTGGGCGTCGTCGGGTGCGCTGCCGCCCCCGGCGGCGCCGGAGGTCGGGCCGCAGGCCGTCAGCAGGGCGGCCGAGGCCAGCGCCAGGGCCGCCAGGGCGGCTCGCGCGGCGGCGGGCCGACGGGTCACTTCCCGGCCGCCGGGGCGTTCTTCGCGCACCAGCCGGCCACCGCGGCCAGGTCCGCCTTGCGGGTCTGCAGCGTCGGCAGCAGGCTGCGGCGGAAGGTCAGCCGGTCGTTCAGGTACTTCTCGATCTCGGCGTGCCCCGCCTTGTGGGCGTTGTCCACCCGCTGCTGCAGCCGGGCTACCGAGCCGCTGACGGTGGCGTCGCCGTTCAGCCGGTCCAGCGCCTTGTCGATCCGCTCCTGGGTCTTCGGCAGCCGCTTGCAGACCGCCTTCGCCCCGTCCCCCTTCGGCGCCCCGCCCGCCGCCTGCGCGGGCCCCGCAGCCAGGAACGCGCCCGCCAACGCCAGCACTCCGACGGCGGCCGCCGCCCGGTTGATGCGCATGGGTCTCCCCTTCCACTCCGAATCCCGGCCGGTCTCCCCGGCCACCACGGACCGTACGGAGGCTTCTTGTGGAAACCCTGTGGAACCGGCCGCCGGGCGGGTGGACGGGGGGACGGGCGGGTCGGGGCAGGGCCGGTCAGGCCGGGCGCCGGGCTCGCCGCGCCTGGGGACGTCCAGCCGGGCCGGCAACTCGAAGGTCTCCAGGTCGACCACGTCCGAGGTGGAGGACTCCGCGGCGGCCAGGTAGCCGAGCCGGCCGTCCGGGGAAGCGGCCGGTCTCCAGCGAGGCCCGACGTTCGCCCGTCAGCGGGTCGAACACCGTGAGGCGGCACGGGAGTTGGTGGACCGGGAGGCGGCGGCCCGGGCCGGAGCCGAGCGCCCCCTCGCCGAACTCGGCCTGCGGCGGCGGGTGTCCGTCGTGGTGCCCGGCCACACCGCGGTGATGCTGCTCGCCCGCGACACCGACCTGATCGCCCTCGGCCTCGCCGACTGGCCGCCCGCCGCCGTCCGGGCCCTCGGCCTGCGGGCCTTCCCGATCCCGCTACGGCTCCCGCCGATGGAACTCGGCATGGCCCGGCACCCCCGCAACGACGGCGACCCCGCGCACCACTGGTTCCGCGAGCACCTCGCCGCCGCCGTCCTCGGCCTGCCCGGTCCGTGAGGCGCGGCCGGTCGGGGGTGTCCTACGGGCGGGGGCGTCCGGCCAGGTCGAGCAGGAGTCCGGCGGCCACCGCGGCGCCGTCGGTCCGGACGGTGGCCGCGACCGCCTCCGCCCGGGCCCGCACCCCGGGGTCCAGGGCGGTCCCCAGGGCCGCCGTCAGCGAGGCGACCGTCGGCGCCGGCCCCGGGTGGGCCACCCCGATGCCCAACTCGGCGATCCGGGACGCCCAGTAGGGTTGGTCGGCGATCAGCGGCACGACCACCTGCGGGGCCCCGGCCCGGGCCGCGGTCGTAGTGGTGCCGGCGCCGCCGTGGTGCACGACGACGGCGCTCCGGCGGAACAGCGCCTGCTGGTTGACCTCGCCGACCACGAAGCAGTCGTCGCCGTCGTCCACCGCGCCCAGTCCGGCCCACCCGCTCCCGAGGACGATCCGCCGCCCGTGCGCCCGGGCCGCCTCGACGGCCGCCCGCGCGACGCCCTCCGGCGCGTACGCGGCCATGCTGCCGAAACCGACGTACACCGGCGGCTCGCCGCCGTCCAGGAACGCCCGCAGGTCCGCGGGCAGCGGCCGGGTGTCCGGCAGGATCCAGGCGCCGGTCTGGACCGGGTCGAGTTCGGTCATCCCCGCCGACGGGCACAGCACCGGGTCCGCCGCCAGCCACGGCCGCCGCGTGAACACGTGGTCGCGGACGCCGTCCACCGGCGGCAGCCCGAGGGCCGCCCGCCCGCGGTCGACGGCCGCGCCGTACAGCGCGTCCACCCGCTCGGCGTCCTGCTTCCACAGCACCTCGTAGTCCGTCTCGTCCGCCGCAGACGGCGTGCCCGGCCGGCGGCCCGGCCGGAAGTGCCGCGACGGCAGCCCCATGACGTGGAAGCAGGCCAGCACGTACGGGACGCCCAGCTTCTCCGCGACGTCCCGCGCTCCGGCCGGCATCAGGCCCGTCGCCAGGACGGCGTCGCAGCCCTCCGCGGCCACCGCGGCGAGCGTCTCGAAGCGCGCCTCGACCAGCGCCGGGGCCAGCTTGAACGCGTCCTGCCCGGTCGGCGGCTTCGGGTTGGCGACGATCGACTTCACCGTCGGCCCGAGCGGCACCAGCGGCACGCCGACCCGGTCCAGCAGCGCGACGAAGTCCTCGTCCGGCGGGGCGCAGACCACCACCCGCGCGCCGCGGGCCCGCAGCTCCGCGGCCAGTGCCGCCAGCGGCTCGATGTCTCCCCGGGATCCCCAGGAGGTCAGTACCACGCGCATGTTCGACTCTCGTTTCCGCAGGTCAGAGGGGATTGAGTCGTCGATTCTCCGCCCTCCTGGGGGCCTTGCCGCAAGCCCCCGGGGGCGGTATACCTTGGAAATGGAGGAGGGTGGAACTCCCCTCGCTCCGGTCGGCCCCTTCAGTGGTCGGACCCTTCGGTAGCCGGACCCTTCAGTGCTGCTCCTCCCCGTTCAGCCAGTCGCGGGCGGCGGGGAGCCGGACGGCCGGGGTGTCGGGGCGCAGCAGCGGCAGGACGACCTCCAGGCGGCAGCCCGGGCCGTCCGGGCGGTCGGTGGCGGTGACCGAACCGCGGTGCAGGGCGGCCTGTTGGGCGACCAGGGTCAGGCCGAGGCCGGAGCCGGGGCTGTCCGGGCGGCGGTGGAAGCGGTGGAAGACGGCGGCGCGCTCGGCGGGCGGGATGCCGGGGCCGGTGTCGTCCACGGTGAGGCGGGCCGTGCCGCCCGTCACGTGCAGCCGGACGTCCACCCGGGCCGGGCGGTCGGCGGTGCGGCCGTGCACGGCGGCGTTGCCCAGCAGGTTGGCGAGCAGGATCCGCAGGCCCGCGTCCCAGCCGAACACCCTTGCCTCGGGCGGGAGTTCGGTCCGGTAGACGGCGTCCGGGTGGCGGCGGGCGGCCTCGGCGACGGCGGCGTCCACCAGCTCCGCGAGGTCGACCGGGCCGAACGCGGAGAGCTCCACCAGGTCGCCCCGGGCCAGTGCGGACAGCGCGCTCAGCAGGTCCAGCATCCGGGCGTGGTCCTGCTGCAACTCGGCCACCACCTCGGCCCGTTCGCCTGCCGGGAGGTCCGGGTGCGCGGCCAGCACGTCCAGGTTGGTGCGCAGGCTCATCAGCGGGGTGCGCAACTCGTGCGAGGCCGCCGAGGAGAACGACCGCGCGGTGTCCAGGGCCTGCGCCGTCCGGGCCGCCTGCTCGTCGTACCGCGACAGCAACAGGGCCAGCGCGCCGGAGAGTTCGTCCACCTCGGTGGTGCCCGTCCGAGCGGGCGCGAACGCGGTGTGCCCCGCCCCCGGATCCAGCGCCGCCGCCCGGCGGCCCAGTCGGCGCAGCGGAAGGGTGGCCCGCTCGGCGAGGCCGAAGGCGACCAGCCCCGAGAGCGGCGCCGCGACCAGCGCCACCAGTAGCACCCGCCGCCGCACCGCCCGCAACTCGTCCGCCGGCTCCCCGGCCGGGGCCAGCACCCAGAGCGTCCCGGTGGTGCTCCCGCCGTCCAGCTTCACCGCCAACGCCCGCCAGGACGAGCCGTTCTGACGGACAGTCACCGGCCCGCCGCTCGGGGCCGTGGGGAGGCGGGACGGGTCGTCCGGCTGCGAACCCGCCGCGAGCAGTACCGTCCCGTCCGCGGCGACCACCCGGACGCCCGCGTCCAGCGCCGCGTCCATCAGCTTGCGCTGCTGGTTCTGCTCCGCCTTCGGACGGCCCCGGCTGTCGGCCGCGAGCAGCGCCTTCGCGTTCGGCAGGACGGCCGCCGCCCGGGCGTTCAACCGGTCGTCCTGGCGCCGGTGCAGGTCCGTGCTGACCAGCGGCAGCAGCAGCACCCCCGCGGCCGCCACCAGCAGCGGCACCAGCACCGCCGCCCCGAGCGCGATCCGGGTCGACAGCTTCACCGCCCGGCCCCGCCCTCGTCCGGGACGCGCAGCACGAAACCCACCCCGCGCACCGTGTGCACCGTCCGGGGGCGGCCGCCGGCCTCCAGCTTCCGGCGCAGGTAGGAGACGAAGGTGTCCACGGCGTCGCTGCGCACCTCGAAGTCGTAGCCCCAGACCCGGTCCAGCAACACCTCCCGGGACAGCACGATCCCGGCGTTCCGGGCGAGTTGCGCGAGCAGCTCGAACTCCCGCCTGGTCAAACGGAGTTCGTCCTCGTCCCAGAACGCCTGCCGGGTCTCCGGGTGGATCCGCAACGGGCCGACCCGGATCAGGTCCGAGGGCTGCGGCGGCCGGCGGCGCAGCAGCGCGTGCAGCCGCAGCACCAGTTCCTCAAGGGCGAACGGCTTCACCAGGTAGTCGTCCGCACCGGCCTGCAGCCCGGCCACCCGGTCGGCCAGCTCGTCCAGCGCGGAGAGCATCAGCACCGGGGTGTCGTCCGCCCGCGCCCGCAACGTCCGGCACACCTCCGTCCCCGACAGGCCCGGCATCCCCACGTCCAGCACCAGCACGTCCGGCGGCTCCGCGGTGAGAGCCGTCAGCGCGGCCGTGCCGTCCGCGGCGACCGCGACCCGGAAGCCGCTCAGCCGCAGGCCCCGTTCGAGGCTCCGCCGGATCGCCGCGTCATCGTCCACCACCAGCACCCGCCCGCTCACCTGCCGCACCTCCGCCCGTTGGGACTGCCGCAGAGGTGGACGTGCGGGGAAGGGGGAGGGTTCCGGCGGCGGAAGGAAGGTGGGGAGAGGGAGAGGGGCTTCGGCTGCCGCAGAGGTGGGCGTGCGGGGGAGGGGGGAGGGTTCCGGCGGCGG
>NZ_JOGH01000124.1:0-19669 GCF_000721345.1 Kitasatospora sp. NRRL B-11411
CGGCGCCCGCATCACCACCACCCTGATCAACTCCCTCCAGTGGCACGACAAGCAGTTCGGCCTGGAGACCATGTGCGTCGGCGGCGGACAGGGCATGGCCATGGTCATCGAACGGCTCAGCTGATGCCGGCCGCCTCCGCCCGGCCGGCCCCGCCGACCGACACCGCCCCGCCGCTGCGCTACCAGCGCTGCGGCTGGTGCGCCGCCGCGGACTTCCTCCCCCGCGCCCTCTGCCGCCTCTGCGGCTCCGACGACCTCGTCTGGGAGGAGAGCGCCGGCTCCGGCTACGTCCACCACGCGGTGGCGGTGCCCCGGGCGGACCGCCGGCCCGGGCAGCACGCCGTGGTGGTCGCCCTGGACGAGGGCTTCCAGCTGCCCGGCGTCGTCGTGGGGGCGGCCGCCCGCCCCGTGCCGGTCGACGCCCGGGTCCGCGTCGTCTCCGTCCCCGGCACGGGCCGCCGCCGGCCCGTGTTCCGCCTCGTCCGCCCCTGAACGCCCCGCCGAACGCTCCGCTCAACGCCCCGCCGAACGCCCCGCTCCGGCAGCGCCGTTGCCGTGCCCACCGAGGAGGACGTCGTGCTCAGCACGATGCAGGACATTCCGCTGGCCATCACCCGCATCATGCAGCACGGCACCACCGTGCACGGCACCTCCGAGGTGGTCACCTGGACCGGTACCGGGGCCCGCCGGGCCAGTTACGCCGAAGTCGGCCGCCGGGTCGCCCAACTGGCCCACGCCCTGCGCGAGTTGGGAATCAGCGGGGACGAGCGGGTCGCCACCCTGATGTGGAACAACCAGGAACACCTGGAGTGCTACCTCGCGGTGCCCTCGATGGGCGCCGTGCTGCACACCCTCAACCTGCGCCTGCCCGCCGGCCAGTTGGCCTGGATCGCCGACCAGGCCGAGGACCGCGTCGTCGTGGTCGACGGCACCCTGGTCCCGCTGCTGGCCGCGGTGCTCCCGGAACTGAAGACCGTCGAGCACGTCATCGTCACCGGCCCCGCCGACACCGCGCCCCTCGAACGGGCGGGCAAGCGGATCCACCGCTACGAGGACCTGCTCGCGGGCCGCCCCACCGGCTTCGACTGGCCGCAGGACCTCGACGAACGCTCCGGCGCCGCCCTCTGCTACACCTCGGGGACCACCGGCGACCCCAAGGGCGTCCTCTACAGCCACCGTTCGACCTACCTGCACAGCCTGCAGATCTGCACCGCCGAGGGCTTCGGCCTCGGCGTCACCAGCCGGGTCCTGCCCGTCGTGCCGATGTTCCACGTCAACGCCTGGGGCCTCCCGTACGCCGCGATGCTCTCCGGCGCCTCCCTGGTCATGCCCGACCGCTTCCTGCAGCCCGAGCACCTCGCCCGGATGATCGCCACCGAACGCCCGACCAACGCCGCGGCCGTCCCCACCATCTGGACCGGCCTGCTCCACCACCTCGACGAGCACCCGGCCGACCTCTCCTCCCTGCGCGAGGTGATCGTCGGCGGCTCCGCCTGCCCGCTCCCGCTGATGAAGGCGTTCCAGGAGCGCTACGGCACCCGCATCCTCCAGGCCTGGGGCATGACCGAGACCTCCCCGCTCGGCAGCGTCGCCCGCGAACCGGCCGGCGTGGCGGGCGAAGCCGCCTGGGCGTACCGCGCCACCCAGGGCCGGCTGCCCGCCACCGTCCAGGTCCGGCTGGTCGGCCCCGACGGCACGGTCGTGCCGAACGACGGCACGACGGTCGGCGAGATCGAGATCCGCGGCCCCTGGATCACCGGCTCCTACTACGGCTCCGACCACCGGGCCGACCCGTCCGGCGGCGGCCGCTTCCACGACGGCTGGCTGCGCACCGGCGACCTCGGCTCCGTCAGCCCCGACGGGTACCTGCGCCTGACGGACCGCGCCAAGGACGTCATCAAATCCGGCGGCGAGTGGATCTCCTCGGTGGAACTGGAGAACCACCTGCTCGGCCACCCCGCCGTCGAGGACGCCACCGTGATCGCCGTCCCCGATCCCAAGTGGGGCGAACGCCCGCTCGCCCTCGTGGTGCTGCGCCCCGACCCCGCTTTCCCGGAAGAACACCGCCTCCGCACCCTCAAGGACTTCCTGGCCCACCACGTCGCCCGCTGGCAGGTGCCCGAACACTGGGCCGCGGTGCCCGCGATCCCGAAGACCAGCACCGGCAAGTCCGACAAGAAGGCGCTCCGCGCGTCCCACGCCGACGACGCCGTCCCCCTCCACACCTTCCGCTGACGCCCACCCCCGACCCCGGCCCCCACCCCCACGGCCCCGGGACCACGGTCCCGGGGCCGGCCCCGCCCCGGAGCACGTTCCCGGTGCGATCTCGTGCTCCGCGCGGACGGATTGACGGACCGTCGGATGGTCCTCTTGGAGGGCGCCGGGAACGGTTCCGGCGCCCACTCCGAGGGGGTCCTTCCCGTGCACGACAACGCACCGCAGCACCACCGTCCGAACCCGCGTCCGAACCCGCGTCCGAACCGCCTCCGCCGGCGCGGGGCCGCGGCGACCGTGACCGCCGTGGCCGCCGCCGTGCTGGCCGGCGTCCTGGCCCCGACCGCGGCCACCGCCGCACCCCGGCCGGACGCCGTGCAGCAGCGCCTCGACGCCCTGGTCCGGGCGGACGGGGTGCCCGCCGCGCTCGCCACCGTCAAGGGCCGCGACGGCCGCGCCCGCACCTACACCGCCGGAGTCGGCGACGCGGCCACCGGGGCCAAGGTCCCGGCCGACGGGCAGGTGCGGATCGGCAGCAACACCAAGACGTTCACCGCCGTCGTCGTCCTGCAACTGGTCGCCGAGGGCAAGGTCGGCCTCGACGCGAGCGTCGACACCTACCTGCCCGGCCTGGTGCACGGCGACGGCTTCGACGGCCGCACCGTCACGGTCCGCCAACTGCTCCAGCACACCAGCGGCCTGCCCGAGTACATGGACACCGAACGCGTGCTCGCCGACCCCAAGCGGTACTTCGAACCGCGCGAACTGCTCGACGCCGCGCTCGCCCAGAAGGCCCACTTCGCGCCCGGCACCCAGTGGGAGTACAACAACACCAACTACCTGCTGGCGGGCCTGATCGTCCAGAAGGTGACCGGACGCCCGCTCGGCGAGGAGATCACCAAGCGCGTCATCGACCGGGCCGGCCTGCGCCACACCTACTTCCCCGCTCCCGGGGACATGACGATCCACGAGGCCCACCCCCAGGGCTACCTGCGCGCCGCGGACGGGTCGCTGCGCGACTACACGGAACTGGACCCGTCCTGGGGCTGGGCGGCCGGCGCGATGGTCTCCACCACCACCGACCTCACCCGGTTCTACGGCGCACTGCTCGACGGCCGCCTGCTGCCCGCCGCCCAGCTCGCCCAGATGCGCACCACCGTCCCCGCCGAACTCCTCGGCCCCGGCATCCGCTACGGCCTCGGCCTGATCAGCCGCCCGCTGAGCTGCGGCGGAGTCGCCTGGGGCCACGGCGGGGCGATTCCCGGCTACGAGACCTTCGGCGGCACCACCGACGACGGCCGCACCGCGAGCATCGCGGTGACCGCGTTCCCCGGCGACGAGAACATCGGCAAGCACGCGGACCGGGCCGTGGACGAGGCGCTCTGCCGCTGACCGTCCCACCGGGGCGGCCGGCACCGGCCGCCCCGCACCCGCCCCTTCCCAGCCGTGGAGCCCCGATGAACGCACCCGCCCCGCACCGCACCACCCGCCGCCTGCGCCTGCTGCGGCACGCCACGGCGGCCACCGCCGCCGCCGGACTCGCCCTGACCGCCTTCGCCCCCACCGCGGCCATCGCCGCACCGCGCCCGGACGCCGTGCAGCAGCGCCTCGACGCCCTGGTCCGGGCGGACGGGGTGCCCGCCGCGCTCGCCACCGTCAAGGGCCGCGACGGCCGCACCCGCACCTACACCGCCGGAGTAGGCGACCTGGCCACCGGGGCGAAGGTCCCGGCCGACGGGCAGATCCGGGCCGGCAGCAACACCAAGGCGTTCACCGCCGTCGTCGTCCTGCAACTGGTCGCCGAGGGCAAGGTCGGCCTCGACGCGAGCGTCGACACCTACCTGCCCGGCCTGCTGCGCGGCGACGGCATCGACGGCCGCACCATCACGGTCCGTCAACTGCTCCAGCACACCAGCGGCCTGCCCGACTACATGGACGTCCCCCCGCTGGACGACTTCGTCCCCATCCAGTACCGCTACTTCGAACCGCGCGAACTGCTCGACGGCGCGCTGGCCCAGAAAGCGCTGTTCGCCCCCGGCACCGGCTGGATGTACAGCAACACCAACTACCTGGTGGCCGGCCTGCTGGTCCAGAAGGTCACCGGCCGCCCCTTCGGCGAGGAGGTCACCAAGCGCGTCATCGACCGGATCGGCCTGCGCCACACCTACTTCCCCGCCACCGGGGAGACCGCCCTGCGCGAAGCGCACCCGCACGGCTACCTGAACACCGGCCCGGGCGCACCGCTGATCGACTACACCGGGATGGACGCCTCGATGGCCTGGTCCACCGGCGCGATCGTGTCCACCAACACCGACCTCAACACCTTCTACAGCGCCCTCCTGGCGGGCCGCCTGCTGCCCGCCGCCCAACTCGCCCAGATGCGCACCACCGTCCCCGCCGAACTCCTGGGCCCCGGCGTCCGCTACGGCCTCGGCCTGCAGAGCCGCCCCCTGACCTGCGGCGGCCTCGTCTGGGGCCACGGCGGCACCTCCCCCGGCTACCGAACCCGCGGCGGCGCCACCGAGGACGGCCGCGCCGCCACCATCACCGTCACCACCGTCCCGGACGAAGCCGCCACCGGACACCTGACCGACGCGGTCGACACCGCCCTCTGCCGGTGACCCCGCCCGGACGCCGAACGGGGCTGCTGCACGTCCGGTGCACCCGCCGTCGCCGTCTGCCCGTCGGGAACCGAGCGCACCACGGAATCGTCCTTCCCGTCGCCGACCACGCGGCAGGAACGGGGGGATCCGTGTTCGACATCCACATCCGCACGGCAGGTCTACGCACCGCCGCCGACACCTTCCAGGGAACCTCCGACCAGCTGAACGCACGCACCGGCCACTGGCTGGACGACAGCCTGACCGCCGCCTCCGCCCACTCCGGCTTCGCCTCCGGTCCCGCGCTGCGCGAGTGCGCCGACGCCTGGCAGACCCACATGAGCGCCGTCGCCCAGCAGTTGAGCACCTACGCCGACCAGCTGCGGCAGTCCTCGCACTCGTACGAAACCGCCGAGCAGGAGTCGGTGCGCCGGCTGAACCTCGCCGTCAACGACCTGGGCAGGGGGGCCTGAGCATGGTCGACTTCGCTGCCCTGCGGCGGGCCGACCCCGCCGCCCTGCACCGCGCCGCCGACGGCTGGGTGGAGCTGTCGAAGGAGTCCTGGCAGGCCGTCAACGACCTGCACGACAACGGGATCGGCCCGCTCAAGGAGGACTGGCAGGACCGGGTCGGCCAGGCCGCCGGCAAGAAACTGGCCGAGCAGGCCGACATCCTGGAGTCCGGTGCCGACATCACGCGCGGCGTGGCGATGGTCGTCGACGGGCTGGCGTCCTCGCTGGAGTACGCCCAGCGGGTACTGACCCAGGCACTGGAACTCGCCGCGGCGTACCAGCTGGAGGTGGACGGGGACGGGACCGTCTCCACCACGGGCGAGGTCACCGGCGAGAGCCTCACCCACATGAACGAGGTGTCGGACCTCATCAAGGAAGCCCTCCGGGAGGCCCGCCAGGCCGACGACCAGGCCTCCGCCGAACTGCGGAAGCTGGGCGCCGCCACCTGCCAGACCGACCCCGAGAAGGCCCTCGACCAACTCCAGGGCGAGGCCTCGCAGACCGAACTCGACATGCTCGCCGGCGACATACCGGACGGCAGGGACCCGGCGCTGGTGTCCCGGTGGTGGGCCTCGCTCACCCCCGAGCAGCAGAAGCAACTGGAGCTGGCGGAGCCGGTGAAGCTCGCCAACCTCCCCGGCATCCCGGACGCGGTCAAGGAGGACCTGCGCGGCGGCCCGGGGCGCAAGTGGGACCGGGTGCAGATGGTCGAGTGGGTCCTGGCCCACTGGAACGACGAGTCCGGCGACTTCGACGACGAGAACAACTGCACCAACTTCGCCTCGGAGGCGCTGTTCCGGGCCGGCGTCCACATGAAGGGCAACTGGACCGTCGAGGGCGACGCCTGGAACCGCGGCCGGGACCCGGGCTGGCTCGGCCTCGGCATCATCGGCCAGCAGCACAGCCACGCCTGGGGCGGCGCGCAGAACCTGCACGACTTCATGGTGGGCAACGGTGGCCGCGAGGTCCCGCCCGGCGAGGTCAAGCCGGGCGACCTGGTCTTCCTCGAGGACGACAACGACCAGAACCCCGACCTCAAGCCCGGCACCATCCACCACACCGCCGTCGTCACCGCGGTCACCCCCGACGGCGACATCCGGTACAGCCAGCACAACGACTCGCGGAAGAACGTCAGCCTGGACGGACGGTCCGGCCACGAGGCGCAATCCGAAGGCCGGCAGAAGATCCACTACGTCCGGGTCGAACCGAACTGGTACTGAGGGCAGCGGACATGACGACGAACGGGATGCGAGCAGGCCGACGGCTCGCTGCGGCAGCAGTCCTGGCAATACTCGGCTGGGCCTGCGCCAAGTACGGCCACGACGCCTACCTCGACGCCGTCCCGCGGCGGCTGAGCCACTGCCTGGACGCCGCTCCGGTACCGGCCACGGCCTGGGCCGCACTGATCGCGGGACCGCTGCTGGAGACCGCAGCGGGAGCAGCTGCCGGCCTCCTGCTCCGCCCCACCGCGCGGTCGAGCACGGCCACGCTGGTGGCGGCCGCCCTGATCACCGCACTGGCCGGAATCCTCCTGCTGGTCACGGGCTGGGGACTGACCGACGCGATCGGCGGCCCCGGCACCACCCACCACCCCTGCAGCGGCATGTAGCCCCACGCCGACGGTGCGACGGGCTTCGTGGTGCTGCCGAAAAGACGGCCGGTGGAGCGGACGTTCGCGTGGCTGATGCACTCACGCCGCCTGACCCGCGCCACGAGACCCGCGCCGACACCTCCGGGGCAATGATCCAGCGGTCGACGAGCACGGTCACGAGCCGCCGGTGGTCCGGTGCCGGCGCACCCGGACCGAGGCTTTCCCTCCAGGCGGGAACCACCGATCCGAGCACCGCGAAGGGCGCTCTCACCGAGGGGAGGACGCTCAGCTCAGGAGGCATTTCGGACCAGCGGGCCGCCGGGGGTTCGAACCCTGGACCTACGGATTGGAAACGTCGAGAAGAAAGTCGTAGTAGTCGGTCGGGCCCGTAAGAACGGCCTGGAAGTACAGGGGCTCGCCGTCGGTGTCGAGCGGCACCTCGTGGCCGGCGGTGCGGGTGAAGCCGAGGGAGAGCCCGGGGACGATCCAGAAGCTCGGCTCGTTGTGGAGGACGGTCAGGCCCATCTCCTCCAGTTGCCGCAGCAGTTGGAGCGCAGGGGTGCGGAACACGTCGACGCCCCGGAACCGGACCGTGATCTCCTCCGGGCCCGGCTGCGGGATCCACACCTCAGCAGCATGAAGCACCTTGCCGCGCTCGAAGTGGAAGACGATCTCGAACTGCGGGTGCAGGGCGAGGACCTTCATGGGCCGGAAGGTACTGGTGGAACCCTCGTTGGACACCTTGACCCGGCCGAGGCGGGCGGCCGCGGTCTTGACGTCCTCGGCCGGCATGCCCAACGGGAAGCCGGTGATGCCGTTCGGCGGGTCGAGTTCGATCTCCATGGGGGTCATTTTAGGAGGCACGTGCGGATCTTCCAGCCGTTGTCCGAAAGGTACTTCTGGAACGACTTGTTGTGGGGCAGGGAGTCGACCATCTCCTTGATCGCGGCGTCGTACTTCGTGCCGTGGATCTTGCGGATCATGCCGATGTCCATCTTCATCGCGACGTCGAACTTGCCCTGGGCGATGAGTGCGCGCTGCTTGGCGCGCCAGGCCACGCTGCCCGCTCCGGACCCGGTGCTGATGAAGTCGCGGTGGTCGTCGTAGTCCATCCGGATCGCCGGCCCGGGCCCGTAGCCGAGCTGGGAGCTGCCGACGCCCAGGTAGGCGTCCCGAGCCGGTATGTGGTTCCGCTCGTAGCTGTTGTTGTTGCTGCCGTCGGTCCAGTTGCTCGGCCGCAGGCTGTAGTGCGACCCGCCCCAGCCGACGGGCTGCCGGCGGGCGGCCAGGCCCAGCGGGTCGATGAAGAACAGCGGGTTGGGCACGTAGGCATGGGGGTTGGGTCCGCCGTCCAGGCCGAGCGGGTCACTGCTCAGGTACCGGCCGGTCGAAGGGTCGTAGTAGCGGAAGTAGTTGTACTCCAGACCCGACTCCGCGTCGTAGTACTGGCCCGGCCTGCCGAGCGGGCAGCTCACCGCCCCGTCGTGACCGTCCCGCCGTCGCCCCCACAGGTCGGAGTCGCCCGACCACACGACCCGACCGTCGGCGGTGACCAACTCGCTCGGCGCGTCCACCAGGTCGGTGACGATGGCGTAGAAGCGCTCGTCGACGCCGGGCGCGCCCTCGTCCCAGTCGCGTTCGGTCTGCGAGAGTGCCTTCCAGGCGCCGGGATCCCAGTCCCAGGTGACGCTGTGCCGGCTGCCGTCCGGCAGGGCCCGGTACTGCTCGGCGAGCTGCGTGCCGTCCCAGGCGAAGAAGGTCTTCTCGAGCACCTCGCCCCCCTCGCCGAGACGCCACTTGGCGGCGCGCCGACCGACCGGGTCGTAGCTGTACGACCACGACCCCCGGTCCGGTGTGGCGAGTCCGACCAGTTGGTCCTCGGCGTTCCAGGAGTACCGCCACTCACGGCGCTGCCCGGACAGGGTGCGCACCAGCCTGCGCACCAGGCGGCCCTGCTCGTCGTACTCGTACGAGGTGCGGCCTGCCGAGTGCAGCAGCGATCCGCCGTAGGCGCGCTCACCGGCCGTCGCGCTGTCGGGTGTCCGGGTGTCGTGGGCACGGGTGATGTTGCCGAGCCGGTCGTAGGCGTAGGTCTCGCTCCAGGATTCGGCACTCACCCTGGTGACCCGCCCGGCAGGGGTGAGCTCGAAGTCGCGGCGGCCGCGCAGGAGGTCGGTCACCGCCGACGGCATTCCGTCGGAGCGGTAACTGTAGGTGCGCTGCTGGACGTTGGTGTAGTCGCCGGAGGCCGCACCGCCACCGGGGGAAGCCCAGATCGACTGGCCGCTCAGCCGGTCACAGGTGTCCCAGGACTGGGTCAGCGCGCCGCCCCCGCCGAGGTACCGGGTGGTCTCGCGGCCGCCCGCGTCGTAGGCGAAGGTCAGGGCGGCCAGCGAGTTCGCCAGTGCGGTCGGTCGGCTGCCGGCGTCGTACGTCCAGGTGGAGACGATTCCGGTCGGGGTGGTACGGCTGGTGCGGCGGCCGAGTGCATCGTGGGTGAAGGAAGTGGTCCGTCCGTCGACGCTCTCGCTCACCACTCGGCCGAGCGCGTCGTGGGTGTACTCCAGTGTGCCCGCGCTGCCGGCGATCCGGGCCAGTCGGCCGAGCCGGTCGTAAGCCAGCGTGGTCGAGGTGCCGTCGTGGTTGCGCCGTTCGACGAGCCGGCCCTGCGGGTCGTAGGTGAAGGCGGTGGTGCGGCCGGCCCCGTCAGTGGTCTCCACCAGTTGGTCGGCGCCGTCGAGGAGGTAGGAGAAGCTGCGGCCGTTGAAGTCGCTCTCGCCGATCAGGTGCCCGGCTCGGTCGTAGCGGTAGCGCCAGCTCGCGCCGTTCATGGTGACGGAGAGCAGCTGCAGTTCGGTGTCGTACGCGAACCGGTGCTCTTCCCCGTCGGGAAGGGTCCGGGCGGCGAGTTTGCCGAACGGGCCGATCTCGAACCCGGTGACCGCGCCGTCCAGTTCGTGCCGGACGAGGTTGCCCTCGGGGTCGTAGTCCCACTGCTCGCGGGTCCCGTCCGGGTGGCGCCGTTCGGTGATGTGGCCTTCGATGCGGCGCACCAGGCTGGTGGTGGCACCCAGCGCATCGGTGTGGGTGATGATGCGGCCGAACGCGTCGTAGCCCGCCCGGGTGGTCACGCCGAGGGCGTCGGTCACGGCGGTGATCAGGCCGGCCGGATTGCTCTCGATCCGCTGGGTCTGGCCGAGCGCGTCGGTGACCGCCACCAGCCTGCCCTGCGGGTCGTACCGGCGGATCGTTTCGGCGCCGCCCGCATCCGTCACGGTGAGCAGGTTGCCGCACGGGTCGTAGGTGAACGCCGCGACCCGGGTACCGCCCTGGGTCACGGAGGCCACCTGGCGGAGCTCGTTGTAGCCCAGCTCGATGACGCTGCCCCCGGGCTCGGTGATCCGGACAGGATCACCGTGGTCGTCCAGCACGAGCCTGGTGGTGCGGCCGATCTCATCGGTGCGGGCAACGACTCGGCCGGCCTCGTCGTACTCGGTGAGCGTCGCGTTCCCCAGCGGGTCGACGGTCCTGAAGACGCGGTGCTGCTCGTCGTAGTGGTACGCGGTGCTGTGGCCGAGGCTGTCGGTGGCCACGGTCACCCTCAGGTCGGTGTCGTAATGGAAGGACGCGCTCAGCACGCCGTCCTGGCCGACGCCTCGCACCGCCCGGCCCGCCTGGTCGTACTCGTACTCGTAGTGCCGGCCGTTGCGGTCGATCCAGGCGGTGATCCGGTTCGCCTCGTCGTACTCGTACACGTACGGCAGGCCGGAGGAGTTGACGACACCGGCGAGCTGTCCCTCCGGGTAGTACTGGTAGCCGACCACCGGGGTGCCCTGCCCGTGGCCGGTGCCGTCCAGCAGGCGCAGGCCCTCGGCCCGCACTCCGCCGGCGACGGAGGTGGTGTCGACCGCGACCCGGTAGCCGCCGCTGTGCTGCACCTCGGTGGGCGTGCCGTGCTCGTCCCGCAGGAAGGCGACCCGGTGGTCGTTGCGGTCCGAGAGCAGCGTGATCGGCCTGATCTCGCCGATTCGGTAGGCACGGGAGCCGGTGCCGGCGAAGTGCCGGGTCCAGCCGCGGTCCGGGTCCTCGATGCGGAAGGTGTCGGCCGTCCGGTCCCAGGTGAGGGGCCAGCGGGCCCCACCCTGCGGGTAGACGGTGCGGCCCGGCTGCGCGGGCAGCGGATAGTGCAGGATCTGCGCGTCGTCGCCGGCGAAGTGAACGCCGTCCGCGTCGATCTCGATCCGCTGATCGAGAGTGGAGGACCAACCCGGGCCGAACAGCCGACCGCCCACGTAATCGGACGCGTACGCGCGGCGCAGCAGCAGCGGCAGGAGGCCGGGCAGGGCGAGGTCGGTCTCCGAGGTGATCACCTGTCCGGAGACCACGTCCACCGGGTCGCCCGCGGTGTGGCAGCCGATGTTGCCGTCGACCCCCTGCCCCCGGCGGCCGCCGCGGCCCAGCGGCCTCTCCCCGTTGCCGCGCCTGCCGCCGCCCGGTGTACGGGGGCCGTGCGGTAGGTCCTTGCCGTTGCCGCGCATGATCTTCTCGAGGTCGCGGGCGTGCCTCGCCTCGATCTCGCGGGTGTTCTTGGCGACGGTCCTCAGGTTGTCGCCGGCCTTGCGGTAGAAGTTCTTCAGGGCCTTCCCGGCGTCCTCCGCCAGGGTCTTGCCGAGCTTCTGCGCCCCGTGCTCCAGCGCCTTGACGATCTGGTTGCTCATGCGAAGGCCACCCCCGCGATCCTGGACCGGAACATCCGTGCACGGCCGGCCACGGTCCCGGCGTGCTCGTGCATCATCCGCGCGTGCTCGTCCGGCGCGTCCGGATCGATCCGGAACCCGGTCCCGCCCCCGTCGCCGCCAGAGGCCCCGAGCCCGCCCTCCACGCCCTGGACCACCGGCCCCGACACCGCATTGGCGACGGTGTCCGCCAAAGGGCCGATCGCGGCCTCCGCCACCTGGCCGATGACGTACTGCTCCGACTGGTTCAGGTGCCGGTCCGAGACCGACGCCCACTTCGCCGGCAGGGCCGCGTACGACGCCCCCTCGTACGCCTCGCCCGGAAACTCGACCGCCACGCCGCACCCCTCCCCCGAGTACATGTGCGAATCAGACCGTAGCCCACCGCGCCGCCGGAGAGAACCACGTCCCGGGAACCCCGCGGCAGCGGCCCCGGCAACTGCGCTCAACCGCGCGGACGCCGGCGTCGTGGCCTCCGGTCGACGGCGCGTTCCGGGCAGCGCCTTCCACGGGAATCCGTGCATGACGTTCCGTCAGCAGCCGTTTGCCACAGCCTTGTCCGAACGCTCAAGCAGATCGGAGCGCCGACAGGCCTCAGCCGGCGACCTCAGCGAGCAAGAGGGCAGCAAGACGGGGAAGGCGTCGGTGCATCTCGCCGGCGTCGTCGAAGTCGAAGTCCTCGCCCATGTCGGACTCCTGTGGCACCTCCTCGTCCCGCCCGGCCCGGTGGCGCTCCCACTCCTCGCAGAAGGCACCGACGTCACCGGTCAGCCGCTCGAAGGCCCGGCCGGCCGCGTAGTTCACGCCCTCGTCGAAGATCACGTAGTCGTCACCCCTGGCAGCGGCCTCGATCACCACCGGGTGGCCCGCCGACTCGTCCGGGCAACCGCCCCCGATGAGATACGCCGCGGCCCACCCGTCCCAGCGGTACACCGCATCGTGCACCTCGTCGAAACACTCCTGGTGGCTGAGGATCTCCTCCCGCGAAAGCCCCGCCAGCCGCCCCACCAACACCTCGGCGAACTCCACGCCCAGTCGGCCGCCCTCGTCCCGCGCCGCCTCGATCGCATCCCTGGACCCGTCAACGTCCATGGCCGGCCATCTGCGGCAGGCCGCAGACGACATCCTGCGGACAGCCCGTCAGCTGCGCCTGTCGACCGATGCACTGACGAACCGGCGCACCCCGGACAGGACAGCGGAAGCGGCAGTCGGTCGATGGTTCGGACGCGCCGGCAACATCACCACGGACAGCGTCATTCGAGTCGAACGACCAGGGAGCCGTAGGAGGGGATCATCACCTTCCGGGCGTAGGTGCGCGAGACGATCCGGTAGGGGCGGCCCGGGGCGTGGACGGCGTCGACCATGCGGGCGATCTCGGCGCGGGCGACGGGGGCGCCGAGGCAGAGGTGGCGACCGGCGCCGAACCAGAGCTGGCGGGAGCGGGGGTCGTAGGGGCGGGTCAGGTCGAAGCCGCCGGCCAGATTGTCGGCGGCGTAGGTGACGAGCAGGATCCGTTCGTCGCGGAGCAGGCGGCGGCCGGCGACGGTGACGTCCGCGCTGACGTGGCGGCCGATCACCGGGGCGGGGGTGGTGACCCGCAGGCCCTCGCGGACAGCGTCGCGCAGCAGGGCCGGATCGGCGCGCAACCGGCCCTGCTGGCCGGTGTCGTGGAGCAGGGCGACGGTGCGGGCCATCGCGCCGGCAGCGGTCTCGGTGCCCGCGACGAGCAGCAGGGAGGCGAGTCCGGACGCCTCCTCCAGGGTGATGCCGGACTCGCGGCAGCGGCCGAGCAGGGTGTCCGGTCCGGCGTGCTCGAAGGCGTCGGGGACGTCGGCGGTCAGGGTGGCGACGATCTCCTTCGCCGCCGCGATCCGCTCCGGCGGCAGTTCGGTGGACGCCGTCGTGTCGAGGGCCAGCGCGGCCAGTCGCTCGCCCGCCGCGAAGGTCTCCAGGTACGCGGAGTCCGGGCTGCCGGGCGGGAGGCGGAGCCCCAGCAGGTCGGCCATCAGCCGTCCGACGACCAGCCGGGCGGCTGCCGCCACGTCGACCAGCTCCCCGTCGGTCAGGCGCTCGGTGACGTCCGCGTACACCGGCCCGGCGGCCCGTTCGACCAGGGCTGCGGAGTTGTCCTCGGTGAACAGGTCGCGGGCCCGGCGGCGCAGGTCCGCGTGGCCCGGGCCGTCGAACAGCCTGGTCACGTACGGCCCGAGGACCTGCTCCCACAGATGGCCGACGCCGCCCTCGCCGAGCAGCGTGAAGTGCTCGTGGTCGTTGAGCACGGCCCGGATCAGCGTCGGGTCCCTCGCCACCCAGCCCAGCTTGGGCACCCGCCGCAGCGGGCCGAAGGGCCGCGACATCGTCACCCTCGTCAGCGCCCACAGCGCGGGCCGGCTGGCCCACAGCAGCTTGCTCTCGTGCCGTCCTGCCACCGTGCCGCCCATCGCGCCGCCCCCGTGCTCGTGGTCCTGCCCGCCCGTGCGGGGAAACGTACCGTGGGACGGGGCGGGGCTGTGACATGATCGCCGGACCGGGGGCGGTGGAGGCGGGACGTGAGGGGGCGTCGATGACCGAACTGTGGGTGGTGGTACCCGCCTACAACGAGGAGGTCTCGCTGCCGGGCACGCTGCGCGCGCTCGCCGAGCAGACCGACACCGACTTCGAGTGCGTCGTGGTCGACAACGGCTCCACCGACCGGACCGCCGACGTGGTCCGGGACTTCGCCCGCACCAGCGCCTTCCCGCTGCACCTGGTCACCGAGACCCGCAAGGGCACCGGCGCGGCCGCCGACACCGGCATGCGCCACGCCATCGACGCCGGCGCCCGCTACCTGGCCCGCACCGACGCCGACTGCCTGCCCGTCCCCGGCTGGACGGCCGCCGCCCGGCACGGCCTGGCCGGCGGACTCGAACTCGTCACCGGCCAACTGCGGCCCCGCACCGACGAGTTCCCGCTCAAGTTCTGGGAGGCGCGACTGCTTTCGGCAGTCGTCTCCCTCGCCGCCCGGTTCGGCCGCTACCGCCCCGGCAACCGCGACCCGCAGTACCTCGGCCCCTACCTGATGTGCCCCGGCTGCAACCTGGCCCTCACCGCCGACCTCTACCGCCGCAGCGGCGGCTTCCCCCGCACCGCGATCGAGGAACTCCACGAGGACCGCGCCCTGGTCAACCAGGTCCGCCGCCTCACCGCCGCCTACGGGTCCGTCCCCGGCATGCGCGTCCACGGCTCCGTACGCCGCCTGCGCGCCTTCGGCCTGCTCAACACACTTGCCTGGTACGCGGACCACCGGTACCGGCCCGAACAGGTCGACATCCGATGACGCCTGCGGGAACCGCACTGGCCGAGCGGATCGCCGAGCACGCCCGCCGCACCCCGGACGCCGTCGCGCTGGTCGACACCCGGGGCCCGCTCACGTACGCCGAACTCGCCCGCCGGGTCGCCGCCACCGCGCGCGGACTGCGCGGCGCCGGAATGCGGACCGGTGACACCGTGCTGTTCGCCGTCCGACCCGGGCGCGACGCCGCCGTCCTCGGGCTCGCCGTCATGACGGTGGGTGCCGTCGTCGTGGTCGCCGACCCCGGCGCGGGCCCCGAACTCGACGCCGCGCGCGGACGCCTCGTCGGCGAACGCCTCGCCGCACCGGCCTGGTTGGCCGCCGAGTCCTGGCTCGCCGCGCTCGCCGCCCGGCGGCCGGGCCGCGCCCTGCTGCACCGTTTCGGCCTCGACCTGCCCGCGCTCGCCGACCCGGCGCTGCGCCTGGTCCACACCGGCCCGCGCCTGCCCGGGCTGCCCGCCGATTCCCTTGCCGCGTCCTCGCTTTCGGGCAGCGGCCCGCTGCCGCCCGCCGACCCGGACCGGCCGGCGCTGGTGGTCTTCACCTCCGGCACCACCGCCCGCCCCCGCGCCGTCGTGCACAGCCAGCGCACGCTGCTGACAGGCGGGGACCTGCTCGCCGCGAGCCTCGGCCTGCCCGGCGCCGCCGAGCACGTCACCGTCCACTCCGAGCAGTTGATGATCGCGTTCGCGTTCCTCGCCGCCGGGACGACCTGGTCGGTGGCCCCGCTCCCGGTCCGGCCCGCGCGCTTCCTGCGCGACCTTCGCCGCCGTCGCGCCACCCACACCTTCGGCACTCCCGCCGCACTGGCCCGCCTGCTCGACACCGGACCGCTCCCCGACACCCTCGGCACCGTGCTGCTCGGTGCCGCCCCCGTCCCACCGCCCGTCCTGCGCCGCCTGCGGGAGGCCCTCCCGGCGGCACGGATCACCGTCGTCTACGGCGCCACCGAGATGCTGCCGATCGCCGTCACCGACGCCGGTGCCAAGCTCGCCCACGCCGCCGACGGCGACCTGGCCGGCCCCCCGCTGCCAGGAGTCACCGCGCGGCTCGGCGAAAACGGCGAACTCCTGCTGACCGGACCGCACTTGGCGATCGGATACCTCGGCGACGGGCCGCTCGACGAGCTGCGCACCGGCGACCGCGCCCGGATCGACGCGCAGGGCCGGATCGTACTGGTCGGCCGGCTCAAGGACATGCTCATCCGAGGCTCCTTCAACCTCTACCCCGGCCTGTACGAACCCGCGATCGACGCCCTCCCCGGCATCGCCGAGGCCGTGATCGTCGGCGTCCCCGACCCGCAGACCGCCGACGAGTCCGTGGTCCTGGCCGTTCGCCCCGACGGCACCCTCCCCGAGGCCGCACTGCTGCGCCTCCTGCACCGCGAACTGCCCCGCACCATCGACCACGCGGCACTCCCGGACCTGATCCGCTGCGTCCCGGAAATCCCCCGCCGGGGCCGCACCGAGAAACCCGACCGCGACCGGCTGCGCGAACTGCTCCGGAACGACCCGCAGCCCTGACACGCAGCCCGGCAGCGGACCCCCCGCCCAGGGCGGCATCCTGCCGGGAGACCGAGCCGCTGCGTGCCGTACACCACGGACCACCCCTGATGGGGCCTTCGCCCGTGACGGTGGACACGTGGTTGGTTGTCACGCGGCGAGCGTGAGCTTAGCGGTGTGGTGTCGGCGTTCGTATTCGTTGGGGCTGAGCTGCCCGTTGGCGGAGTGGCGGCGGCGGGTGTCGTAGCGGGTAAGCCAGGCGAAGACGGTCCTGCGGCAGGTGGCGGGGTCGCCGTAGTCGCGGGCGCCCCGAAGCGTCTCGCGTTCCAGGGACGCGTGGAAACTCTCGCAGGCCGCGTTGTCCGCGCTGCTGCCGACCGCGCCCATCGACCGGGTGACACCCAGGTCCGAGCACAGGTCGGCGAAAGCCCTGGACCCGTACTGCCCCCCCCGTGGTCGGAGTGGAACACCGCCCCGTCCAGAGTGCCGCGGACCTGGACCGCCATCCGCAGCACGTCGGCGACCAGGCCGGTACGCATGTGATCGGCGATCGACCAGCCCACGACCTTGCGGCCGAAGCAGTCCAGCACGGTCGCCAGGTAGAGGAACTCCCCACCGGTCAGCGGGAGATAGGTGATGTCGCCCATGTACTTGCGTCCCGGCTCGGTGGCGGTGAAGTCCCGCTCGAACAGGTCCGGCACCGCCCGGACGGCGGGGTCCGGGACGGTGGTGCGGACCCTTCTGCGCAGGCGCATGCCGGCGATACCTTGCATGCGCATGACCCGGGCGACCCGCTTGTGGTTGACCCGCGTGCCGGTCTCGCGCAGTTCCGCGGTCACCCGCGGCAAGCCGTAGGCGCCACCGGAATCGGCGTGGATCCGTCGAATCTGCTCAGCCAGGACCTGGTCCTCGCGCCTGCGGGCGGATCTGGCACCGCCGCCGCCGAGCCACTTGTAGTAGCTGGAGCGGTTGACGTCCAGGACCTGGCACAGCCGCTTCACCTCGTAGGCGTCCCGGTGGTCGTGGACGAACTGGAAGCGGCTCACCGGTTCGTCTCGCCGGCGAAATACTTGGCCGCCCTGCGCAGGATGTCCCGCTCGGTGGTCGGCTTCCACTCACTCGCCTCCAACTCGACCACCCGGGCCTCCAACTGCCGGATCCGCCCGTCCGGGTCGGCGGACGCGGTCAGCTGCCCCGCCTGGACGGCTGCCTTCCCTCCTGCCCGAGCGGCAGGGGTGAGGTCGCGGCGTCCGCGCTCCCGCAGCACCCACTCGCGCAGCGTCGCCCGGTTGGTGCCCAGGTCAGCGGCGATGTCCTTGTACATCGCCCCGGGCGTGGACTCGTACAGGGCCACGGCATCGGCCTTGAACGCGTCCGAGTAGTCCTTCATCGCCATCGGCGCTGTTCTCGCTTCCTCCGGATCAAGCAGATCCAGTATCAGCGTGTCCACCACTCAGGGCGAAGGCCCGCTGCGGCACTCCACCCTGTCGACCACCGCGAACATCTACAGCCACCTGACCTGGGACGTCGCGATGGCCGCGGTCCACACCATCGAAGCCAGGCTCTCCCTCGTCGAAGCCCGCACCCGCGGCGTTGACGCCCTCGCCCTCAGCTGCCCGGCACCGAGCCCGCTCTTCAGCCAAGCCGCCTGACGGAGCTACAGCCACGTCCCACGCCAGGGGTACACAGAACACCGGGCAGCCGGTCCACAGCTGACGTCCACTCGAGCAACCACTCACAGACGGATGCCGCAGGTCTCACAGGCATGCCTGCCAGCAGGAAAATCAACCTCGCTCCGACACCGAACCGCGTCCGAACGGCCTGCCGGCCCCGCTCGACTCGTCGATGAGGGACAGGCCGACCGCCCTGAGGTGCTCCCGAGTGCAGGTAGTACTTTCCGAGCGCGATGTGAACGAGCGTTCACGACCACACTGCGACCACCAACCACGAAGGCCGTCTCCACCATCCGGTGGAAACGGCCTCTGACCTGCAGTGATGCAAGTCGGGACGACAGGATTTGAACCTGCGACCCCTTGACCCCCAGCATCCGAATTAGCGTCTGGCTGATGCTCACTCATCCGAATTTCGCAGGTCAGAGCCTGTCGCATTCAGCCTCCATGACGCCCGATACTGCCGCGTGACACCCAGTCCGTGAGAGGCGCGTGAGAGGCAGCCGCCACCAAGGCGCTGGATGCAGGGCCTCGGCAGTTACCCGGAAGACGGTCGGCCGCCAGCCATCACCAGATCGAAGAAGCCGACCCACCGAACGCTATAGCCCCTGTTCCCGGGTACGCGGGACCACCCTCTACCCGTCCGCCAGGTGCGGTGATCTTCCTCCCGGCGTGCCGTCTGCGGCGTGCCGCCGAGGCGCGGGACGTCGGCGGTTGCGCCGACCGGGGCAGGCGGGACGGGGACGGTCGTCGCTGGGACGGCGCTGAGCGTGCTGCTCAGTGTCGGGGCGCTGCTGTTCGCCCACAACCACCTTCGGCGCCAAGGGCGTTGAACCTCGACGAGATTCCGGGACCTTCGGTCGGGTACGACAGGTCGATGGCCTCCCCGCCGCCCTTGGGCGACCGTCAGCTCGCGGGCGGTTTCCCTGGACGCGGACCGGGCCGCCGACACCGAGGACCTGCCACCACTACTCGGCGTCCGCGAGGAACGGCTCGCCGCGCCCCTGCGTGATCCGGGGGTGTCACGGAACTCGCACGACTGGTCGTTTGCGAGAAGCGAAGGTCACGGGGTGACGAGAGGGAAGTCGGAGTCGAAGTCGTCGAAGAGGCCGGCAAGGGTCTGTAGGACGGTCTCGTCGCCGTCAAGGGTGATCTTTCCGGCCTGGGCGAGCTCAGGTGCGCTCGCGGGCTTGAGCAGGGTGGCGACGAGGGCGGCCCCAGACCGGCGGCGGCGAGGCGGGTGTCGGTTGAGGCGCCGGGGCGGGTGTTGAGGACGCCGCGGCGGATCCGCACGGTTCAGGTCTCGTCGTCGTGGCCGGTGAAGCGGTAGCCGACGCGCAGGTCGGCGTCGGCGACCTTGTCGCCGATGAGGCGGACGGCGGAGAAATTGAACCGCCAGGGTTCGATAGGGATCTCAGGTGGTCCTACGTTGTTGGTGGGTTGGACGGGCCGTCGTAAGGTCCAGAGATCCAGAGGCGCCGGGTATGGCTTTCAGGCGGTTGCACGCGATGGC
>NZ_JOGH01000125.1:0-19341 GCF_000721345.1 Kitasatospora sp. NRRL B-11411
CGGCGGATCCGGGTGCTGGCGACGGGCTGAGGGGTGGTCGGGAGAGGGCGGGGGGAGGTGAAGGGGGGAGAGACGGCGCTGGCGACGGATTGATGGGAGGTCAGGTCGGGTGGGGGCGGCCGAGGCGAAGGGCGTGGCAGCCGAAGTGCGGCGGATCCGGGTGCTGGCGACGGGCTGAAGGGAGGTCAGGAAGGGGTGGGCCGGGGCGACGGGCGAGCGGGAGCGGTGAGCGGGTAGCCTGCGGGTCCGGTCCGTGGTGCGGGGCGGGTGGTCAGGAGTCGGCGAGCGGTGCGGGGGTTCGGGTGACGGACGTGGTGGGGGCGGCGGGGGCGCGGCTCGACGAGTCGGGGAACGTTCTGGTCGGGCCGGAGGAGGTGCGGGACGGGGAGCTGGGGCGTGGGTTCTTCGGGGCGGTGATCACGCCGGAGGAGCTCGGCTCCGGGGGGTTCGACCTCGCGGGCCGGACGGTCTACCTGTGCGGCGAGGTGTCCGAGGCGGCCGCCCGCCGGCTGGACGCGGCGGCCCGGGTGCTGGTCGTCGGGGAGGTCCCGGCGGGCCGTCCCCCGGGCGCGGGCGCGGGCGAGGGCGCGGGCGCGTCGTGGACCGGGGTCGGTCCGGGGCGGGTGCCGTTGCGGGTGCACGGGGTCGGCGTGTACTACCCCCGTTTCTTCGAGCCGGAGGCCGACCACTTCGGGCGGATCCTGGCCGAGCACGCGTTCCAGTCCCTGACGGAGTCCACCAAGCCGGGGACGGCCCACCGCAGCGGGATCTACCTGACGCCCGTCGTGCGGGACGGCGACGACCTGCACTTCCGCCTGCTCCGCTGCTCCACCAACTTCTCGGGGCCGACCGAGGGCTTCCGCCCCACCGACACGCACATCGTCGAGGCCCTGAACCGGGAGGCCGCCGCGGTCTTCCGGGGCCAGGCGCCGCTGAACCACGTGCTCGCGCAGGTGTACCACAACACCCCGGCCACGGCGGAGCGCAAGCAGTCCAAGGCCAGGATCTCGGCCCACGCCGACAAGACCAAGGACATGCCCGCCGACGGCATCATGGCCTTCTGCACCTTCTACGACCGGCTCGACGGGCTGCAGCCGCTGGACGCGGACGCCTTCGACCGCGGCGTGCGGGGCGTCAGCGGGCTGACCGGGCTGCGCTTCCGGCTCAAGGAGCGGACCGCGGAGTCCGACGCGGCCGGGCTCCCGCCGCACTTCACGGTGACGCTCCACCCCGGCTCCGTGCTGCTGGTGCCGCTCTCCACCAACCGCCTGTACACGCACGAGATCCGGCCCCCGGCGCCGGCCGCCGAACTGCTCCCGACCCGGCTGGGGTACGTGGTGCGCTGCTCGGACGCCGAAGCCGTCCACCGGGACGGCCGCACCTTCCTCAAGACGGCCGACGGGCCGGTCGGGCTGGAGCCGCCCACCCCGGACGGCCTGGACGAGCTGCGCCGGCTGTACGCGGAGGAGAACCGGAGCCCGTCCTTCGCGGGCTACGGCCGGGAGTTCCCGTTCAGCATGAACGAGGGGGACTACGTTGCTCCCCGGGCCTAGCGCCGCCGACGGCATCCGCGCGCACGCCCTGCCGGCCGGGCCGAACCCCTTCGCCGAGCTGTTCGAGTCGGTCCGCTGGGAGGCGGCGGGGAAGGGCCGCCGGGCCGCCGTGCTCACCAGGACCGGCCCGGCGGGCGAGGTGCCGCTGGTGCGCACCACCGCCCGGTACGAGAACCCGGCGCAGCGGTTCCGGGCGGTGCACGAGCGGCTGGCGCGGCGGATCGAGGAGCACGCGGCGCTCCCGGCCCGGTTCGACAACGCGCTGGTCGAGGTCTACACGAACGCCTGCACCACCATGGGCGCCCACTCCGACCTGGCCCTCGATCTGGCCGAGGGGTCGTCCATCGCGCTCTTCTCCTGCTACCGCGACCCCGACGCGGGCCCGCCGCGGACGCTGGCCTTCGCGCCGAAGGGGGACCCGGGCGGGGGCTTCGAGATCCCGCTCGTCCACCAGGGCGTCGTGGTGTTCTCCGTCGCGGCGAACCGGCGGTTCAAGCACCGCATCCTGCTGGACGGCCCGGCCCGGGCGGTGGACAACGAGTGGCTGGGGGTGACCTTCCGGACGTCGGGGACGCACCTGCGCTTTCGCGACGGGCGGCCGCACCTCCCGCAGGGGGAGGAGCTGATGGCGGCCTCCGAGGAGCAGCAGCGCGCGTTCTACCGGATGCGGCGCCGCGAGAACGAGGAGACGGACTTCCGCTACCCCCCGCTCGCGTACACCGTCAGCGGGAGCGACCTGCTGCCGCCCGTCTGACCTCCCGTCTGACCGCCGCTCCGGCCGTCCGGCTGGCCGCCCGGCCGAGGGGCCCGGCCGAGGGGGCCCGGCCGGGCGGGTAGGATTCGGAGCGTACTGACAACGTTGACATTGGGGTTGGCGGCCCGGTCGGTGCGTCGTTCGGGCGGTTCGCCGTCCCCCGTTGTCGGCTGGAGTACCCGCATGCCCCTGGCGCTCGTCGCCCTCGCCGTGACCGCGTTCGCCATCGGTACCACCGAGTTCTCCGCGATGGGGCTGCTGCCGCAGATCGCCGACGGGCTGGACCGGACGATCCCGCAGGCGGGCTGGCTGATCTCGCTGTACGCGCTAGGGGTGGTGATCGGGGCGCCGCTGCTGACCGCAGTGGCCGCGAAGCTGCCGCGCAAGACGGTGCTGATCGGACTGGCAGGGCTGTTCACGGTCGGGAACCTGCTGTGCGCGATCGCGCCGAACTTCGCCTTCCTGGCGGTGGCCCGGCTGATCACCGGGCTGCCGCACGGCGCGTTCTTCGGGGCCGGGGCGGTCGCCGCCGCCGAACTGGTCGCCCCGCACCTGCGGGCCCGGGCGGTGTCGGTGATGTTCTCCGGCCTGACGGTGGCGAACATCCTCGGAGTGCCCGCCGCCACCCTGCTCGGCCAGCACCTCGGCTGGCGGGCCGCGATGCTCGTGGTGGTGGCGATCGGCCTGCTCGGCGCCGCCGCCATCGCCCGCCTGGTGCCGCCGCTGCCCAGCCACCCCGGCGCGGGCCTGCGCAGCGAACTCGCCACCTTCCGCAGCGGACAGCTCTGGCTGGCGCTGGCCACCGTGGTGTTCGGCTGCGCCGGACTGTTCGCCTGCTACACCTACATCACCCCCGCGCTCACCGACGTCGCCGGGTTCGCCGAGGGCTCGGTCACCCTGGTGCTGGCGCTGTTCGGCGTCGGCATGACGATCGGCAACGTGGTCGGCGGCTACGCGGCCGACCGGGCGCTGCGCCCGTCGATCTGCGCGGCGTTCCTGGCGATGGCGGGCGCGCTCGGCCTGTTCGCGCTCACCGCGCACGCCCGCTGGTCGGCCGCCGCGACGGTGGTGCTGATCGGCATGGCGGGCTTCGCCACCGTCCCGACCGTGCAGACGCTGGTGATCCGCAAGGCGCGCACCGCGCCGACGCTGGCGTCCGCGACCGTGCAGGGCGCGTTCAACCTGGCCAACGCGATGGGCGCCTGGCTCGGCGGCCTGGCGCTGTCCGCCGGGTACGGGCTGACCTCGCCCTCGCTGGTCGGGGCGGGCCTGTCGCTGCTCGGGTTCGTGATCGCCGCGCTCTCCTGGGCGGTGGACCGGCGCGGGCCGGTGGCCGTGGCCGACCACCCGGCGGCCGCGGGGGAGAAGGAGCGGGCCGCGGCGGCGGGCTGACGGGCCGGCGGGGCGACAGCGGGGGCGGCGGCCCTCGACGCGACCCGGTGGTTGATGATCTTATGAGCTGCTCCGGGTCCTCGTGCGGGAGGCCCCGCGCACCCCGAAGGAGCACCCGATGACCGAGTCGAACCAGCTGCCCGGCCGGGTCGGCGTGATGCTGCCCCGCGACCTGCCCGTGCGGCAGCTCCTCCCCTACGCGCGCCGCGCCGAGCAGGCGGGCTTCGACGAGCTGTGGGTGGTCGAGGACCTCGGCTGGCGCGGCGGCATCGCCCAGGCCGGCAGCGTGCTCGCCGCCACCGAGCGGATCACCGTCGGCATCGGCATCCTGCCCGCCGGCGCCCGCAACGTCTGCTTCGCCGCGATGGAACTCGCCACCCTCGCCCAGCTCCACCCCGGCCGCCTCACCGCGGGCGTCGGCCACGGCATGCGCGACTGGATGGAGCAGGCCGGCGGCGCCTGGCCCGCCAGCCCGCTCACCCTGCTGCGCGAGTACACCACCGCGCTGCGCGCCCTGCTGCGCGGCGAGGACGGCCCGGCCGACGGCCGGTACGTGCGCTGCGCGGGCGTCCGGCTCACCGAGACCCCCGACGTGGTGCCGCCCGTCGTGCTGGGCGTGCGCGGCCCCAGGTCGCAGGCCGTCGCCGGGGAGAGCGCCGACGGGCTGCTGCTCGCCGAACCCGCCCCGCCCGCCTACATCACCGCCTCGCTCGGCCACCTGGGCCGCACCGACGCCCAGGTGGTCACGTACGACGTCGCCGCCGTCGACCGGGACGGGGACGCCGCGGTCGAACGGGTCCGGGCCGGGCTGGCCGCGATCGGCGAGCCCGACTGGGCCCCGCACATCGACCCGCTGCCGTTCGCCGCCGAGTTCCGCGCCCACCGGGCCGCCAGCGCCGACGGCGAGGAGTTCGCCCGCACCATGCCCGCGGAGTGGGTCCGCGCGCTCGCCGTCACCGGCACGCCCGAGCAGGCCCGGGCCGCGATCGCCGCCCGGCACGCGGCCGGGGCCACCGGCGTCGTCCTCGCCCCGGTCGGGCCCGACCCGCTGGGCGCACTGGAGTCACTGGCCCTGGCGCTGCCCGGCAAGGAGTAGCGGGGGAGCGGGCAGAGGCGGGCGGTCAGGCGGACGCGGCGCACCGGCCGGTCCAACCGGCGGCCTGCCCGGCCAGGTCGACCGGCTCGTACCAGGAGCTGAGGCCGAGCAGCCTGCCGCCGAGCTCGTTCAGCCGCGCGGTCGAGTAGCGCTTGGACTCGTGCAGCACCGGGTCGCCGACCAGGGTGCGGTTCCAGCGCGGGGTGTGCAGGTGCCGCCAGGAGTCGACCCGGGACCTGCGCAGCTGCTCGTGCTCCTCCAGCGCGGGCATCATCGACAGGTACTGCACGGCGCGCACGCCCTGCTCGGACAGGTTGCGGGCGACGCCGTGCGCCAGCAGCCCGTTCCAGATCAGCAGGTCGCCGGGGTGCAACTCGGGGCGCACCACCGGCAGTTCGGCCCGGTCGAAGTCCGGACGGAGCGGGTCGCGGTCGGCCGGCTGGGCGAGCCGCCACGCGTCGAAGCGCCGGAACAGCTCCGGACTGCAGTGGAAGCCGCCGGTCTCCGGGGCGGTCTCGTTGAGCGCGATGATGCCCTGCACCCGCTGCGGCGGCACGCCCAGGGAGGTGTCGATGTCCCAGTGCAGCCGGACGTCCGGGCCGCGGTCGGCGGGGTCGACCAGCGCCCGGTCCCGGGAGCCCCGGTTGGGCGGGTTGAGGTTGAGCCGGTCCAGGGTGACCCACAACTCCTCGCAGTCCCAGACGTCCACGAAGGCGTCGTAGACCCGCTGGTCCTGCCGGCTGTCCCAGAGCAGCTGGTGGTGGTACGCCTCGACGAAGCCGTAGACGTGCAACTGCTGCTCCAGGTCGGAGCGGAACGGCCGGTCGGCGAACCAGCCGGCCGGGTCGCGCGGGTCCAACCCCTGGAACTGCCAGGCGAAGTCGAGCATCCGGCGGGCGTGCTCGGCCGGCACCGCCTCGCGGACGACCACGTAGCCGTAGGTCTGCCAGTGCGCGAAGTCCTCCTCGGACAGCACCCGCAGCGGACGGGACTTGGTCAGCTCGCGCAGGGTGTGCTGGGCGAGGTAGGACTCGCCGTCGCTGCTGAAGTACGGGCGGTCGCTCGCGGACCGGAACAGTCGGGCGCGGCGGGACGGTGCGAACATCGGGGAACAGCCCCTCCTGGGGAGAACGCGGGAGAACGCGGGAGGCGGACGGCGAACGCCGGACGGGGTGGAACGGGGGGAACGGGGTGGAGCGGGAGCGGGAGCGGGAACAGGGGGGCACGGGGAGAGCAGGGGGAACGGGAACGCGCCCGGGGCCGGGGAAAGGGCGGCCGGGCGCGGACGGACCCCGCAGCGGGGCCGGCGGAAGGCGCGGGGCGACGGGGAAGGGCGGCGCCGGAAGGCGCCGCGGTCGCTCCGGTCGCCACATTGGTTCAGACCAGAAAAGTTGTCAAGTTCCTGACCGGTAACCGGGTCCGGTGCGGGCCGCTCCCGCCGTGACGGTGCGTCGGCCCGCCCGGCCGGCGGCGGGCGGCACTCCTGCGCCCGCGACGTGACGCCGGGTCACCCGCCGCAGGGCGGGTCGTAGGGGAGAGCGGGTGACACGTACTCCTTCCAGAGGGAAGGGGTCATGGCGGTGCGGGTGGACGCGCACAGGATCCCGTGGACGCGGGAGGGATCGGTCTGCCAGAGCCGTACCGTTCCGTCGTCACCGCCGGTGATCATCTCGCCCTGCGAGCTGAACCACAGCGTCCAGACCGTGCCGTTGTGGCCGGTGAGCGGCAGCCCGTAGGCGGTGGCGCGGGCCGGGTCGGCGAGGTCCCAGAGGCGGATCTGGCCGAGGGTGTCGCCGCTCGCCAGCAGGGCCCCGTCCGGGGTGAAACCGACGCTGGTCACGGCGCCCCCGGTGGTCAGCGGCTCCCCGAGGACCGTGGGTGCCTGCGGCTTGGAGACGTCCCACAGCCGGACCTTGCTGTCCGTGCCGCCGGTCGCGATCAGCCGGGCGTTCGGGCTGACGCCCACGGACCAGACGGGTTGGCCGGTGTTCAGCCCGCTGACCGGGGCGGGAACGGCCTTGCTGCCCGTCCGCCACACCTGGAGGCGGCCGAACATGTTCGCGGCGAAGAGGTATCCGCCGCCGGGTGCGGCAGCCAGGCCCCTGATCGGCATCCGGCGGTCGTCCAACTCGCCGCCGAGCGCGGCGGGACGGCCCGGATCCGAGACGTCCCAGGCGTGCAGCCCGCCCGAGTACGCCCCCTGGCTGAACATGGAGGACGCGGTCAGGGTGCGTCCGTCGGCGTCGAAGGCGAGCGTGAAGACCGGTTGCAGTTCCCCGGGCAGCGCCGGGCCGACGGCGACCGGGCGGGCCGGCGCCGACACGTCCCAGAGCTGCACCGCACCGTTGTCGCCACCGCCGATCATGCTGCCGGCGCCGGTGGCCAGGACGGTCGCCCCGGAGGACCCGGGCCGGAAGGCCACCGCGTTCACGGTGACGTCGAACGGGGGCAGCGCACCGAGCGGGGTGACGCGGGTCGGGTCGGAGACGTCCCACAGGGTGACCCGGGTACCGGAAGCCGCCGCCAGCAACCGGCCGTCGCCGGTCACCGCCACCGCGTTGACCGACTGCCCGCCGCCCGCGACCGCGAGCGTCGGCGGCAGCCGCCAGAGCAGCACCCGGCCGTCCCCGCCGCCGCTGGCGAGCGTGCGCCCGGTGGAGTCGAACGCCAGGGCGCCGACCATGGAGGTGTGCCCGCGCAACGGCGGCCCGATCGCCCTGGCCTGCGACGGCGAACCGACGTTCCAGAGGCTGACGTTCCCGGACTGGTCCGCGGTGGCGAGCAGCCGCGCATCCGGGCTGAAGGCGACCGAGTCGGCCGCGGCGCCGAGGGAGAGCGTGGAGCTGACCTTCGGCTGCCGCGGGTCGGACACGTCCCAGACCAGCACCCTGCTGTCGGATCCGGCGCTGGCCATCACCCGCTTGTCGGGGCCGAACGCCACCTGGTTGACCGAGTCGGTGTGCCCGGTCAGCGGGCTGCCGAACACGGCCGGCCGGGCCGGATCCGACACGTCCCACAACTGCAGCAGCCCGGTGCGGCGGGAGCTGCCCGCGGCGGTGCTGCCGCTGACGGCCAGCACGGCGCCGTCCGGGCTGAAGGCGACGGACATGAGGGCCTGCCCGCGGACGGGCGGCACGGTGCCCAGCAGGCTCGGGTGCCTCGGGTCGGCGACGCTCCACAGCTGCACGCTGCCGGTCTGGTCGCCGGTGGTGTCGGTGAAGGCGCTGAAGGCCAGCGTTCGGTTGTCGGGGCTGAACTTCAGGCTCGTCACCGCGCCCTTCGACGCCTGGACCGAGTCCGACAGCGCCACCGGATGCCTGGCGTCGGAGACGTCGAAGACCCGTAGGCTGCCGTCCGCGCCGCCCCGGGCCAGCAGAGCGCCCTGCGAGCTGTAGGCGACCGACTGCGCGAGGACGTCCCCGTCGCCGAGCGCCGGCACCAGCGGGACCGGGCGGGCCGGGTCGGAGGTGTCCCAGACCTGCGACTTCCCCGTCCCGGTGGCGAGTTGGCCGGCGGGGCCGAAAGCGAGGGAGTACACGTTGCCCGGGAAGCCCGGCAGGGCCGTGGGCAGCACCGCGCCGGCCTCCGTCATCAGCTGCGTGCGCAGGGCCGGCGTCGGCCGCATCCGGTAGGCGACGAGGTCGAGCTGCGCGGCGAGCGTGCCGTTGGTCGGGCGCTGGCGGTCCGCCTCGGCGGTGACCCGGTCGAAGATCGCGTTGTTGCGCTGCTCCAGGGCGTTGCGGCTCTGCTCGAACGCGAACACGGCCAGCACCGAGGCCAGCAGGGCCAGCACCGTGACGGAGGCCACCGCACCGCTGCGGATCCGCCGGCCCCGGCGCCGGTGGCGGTGGGAGGCGGCCAGGAAGGCCGTGACCAGGGGAGTGAGGTCCTCGGGACTCGCGTCCGCCTCCCAGGTGCGGGCCAGCTCGAGCTTGGTCCCGCGGTGCAGGGCCGAGGTGTCCTTCCGGCCGCCGCGCTCCCAGACGAGGGCCGCCTCCTCCAGTTCCTGCCGGATCGCGATGCCGCTCTTGCCCGCCCCGATCCAGTCCTGGCGCAGCCGGGGCCAGGCCCACAGCAGCGCCTCGTGGGTGACCTCGACCGTGACGGCGCCGTTCTCCCGCTCCGCGCCCTGGGTGAGGAGGCGGGCACGGGTGAACCGTTCGGTGATGGCGGGGACGGCCTGCGGGTCGGCGGCGGCCAGCAGCAGATCGGCGCGGGTGCGGCGGCGGCGGGTGACCTCGCCGTTCTCGCCGATCCTGACCAGGCCCAGGAACAGCAGCCGGGCGGTCTGCCGCTCGGACGGGGACAGTTTCCCGAACTCGTTCTCGGCGGTGGCCGCCACGGCGCCGTCGATGCCCCCGGTGTCGCGGTAGCTGTCGACGGTCAGGGCGTCGCCCCTGCGCTCCAGCCAGGTCGCCCGCAGGGCGTGGGCGAGCAGCGGCAGCCGGCCCGCCTCGTACCCGCCCCCCTCCTGCCGGGCCGAGCCGCGCAGGTCGCGGAGGACGGTGCCGACCAGTTCCCGGCCGACCGACAGACCGCTGCGCAGGGCCGGCCGCTCCACGGCGCTGCGCACTTCGTCGTCGGTCATCGGGCCCACGATGACCTGGTGGTCCACCAGGGCGTCGCGGAGGTGGGGGAATTCCGCGCAGGAACCGTAGAAGTCCGCGCGCAGGCCGTAGACGGCCAGGACGACGGGGTCCCGACCGCAGGCCAGTCCGTCCAGTGCGGCCACGAAGCGGTGGCGGGCGGACTCGTCCCGGCAGAGGGTGAACAACTCCTCCAACTGGTCGACGACGAGCACCGCCCGGCCCCGCGCGGGGAGGCGCAGGTGTTCGCGGACCAGCGTGCCGAGGCTGCCGGGACCGGCCTGCACCGCCTCGGCGACCAGCGCCTCGTCGGCTCCGGTGAGCGCGCCGAGGCCCGAGGCCAGCGCCGCGAGCGGATCGGCGGTGGGCGTGAGCAGGAGTTGCGGCCAGTGCCGGGAGCCGGGCAGTCTTCCGGCGGCCAGCGCCGGCAGCACGCCGGCCTGCAGCAGCGACGACTTGCCGGTCCCGGAGGGGGCGACGACGGTCAGGGGGCTGCGGTCGGCCAGGCACAGTTCGAGCCGCTCCAGGACCTGGTGGACCAGGGCCTCCCGGCCGAAGAACCAGTCCGCCTCGTTCCGGCCGAACGCGCGCAGCCCGGGATACGGGCACTCCTCGCCGACCGACGGCGAGAGGGTCCGGACGGACTCCTCGCCGCCGGGGTAGTAGTACTCGTGCACACCGCCCTGGACGACGACCATGTTCCCCGCCGACTGGTACACGGTGCCGCGCTCGGCGGCCCACGCGCGCAACTCGACGTTCCCGAGCGCCTTCTCGTTCCTGAGCGTCTCCCCGTGCCCGAGCGCCTCCTCGTTCCCGAGCGTCTCCTCGGGGTCCTGGCGGGGCGTCACGGACGCCCGATGGTCATGTCACCACCGGACTGGTACACCTGCGCACTGTCGCTCGCCGTCGCCCGCATGTGCACGTGGCGCACGACGCCGGCTTCCGGCCGGTCCTCCGGGCGCGACCCGGCCGTGAGTTCGGCGACGATCCCGGCGAGCGCCTGCGCGGCTGCCTCGTCCGTGGCGAGCAGCCGGCGGAAGCGCAGCCGCCAGGCGGCGACGAGGTCGCTCTCGTCCTCCTCGCGGGTCGGACCGAGGAGCAGCGTGCGTGCGGCCTCCAGTTCCCCTTCCACGGCGGCCGTCTGGTCCGGGTGGTGCCACAGCCGTGCGACCAGTGCCCGGACCTGCTGCCAGGCGTCGGTGGCGAGCGAGTTGACCACCGTCGTCGCCGCGGTGGCTGCCAGGGCTGCCAGTTGATCGTCCATGCGCGTTCCCCCGCGTTCGATGGGCGTCCTGGTGTGCAACGTGATGCCAGGAACAGTGTGGTCGCCCCGTCCGGCCATGACCAGAGGGCCGCCGAAGAGTTGTCGTCGCGGACGCTCCGGGCCGGCCGCCCACCGGGACCGGCCGGGCCGGCGGAGCGCGGTGCCCCGAAAATGACCCCCCGCGACCGGCCCGCCCCGGGCACACTGGGCCGATGCCCACCGCCCACTGGCCCCTGCCCGGCCTGACCGCCCGCACCGCCCGCCTCGAACTCCGGCTGCCCGCCGAGCCCGAACTGCACGAACTCGCCGACCTCGCCGCCGCCGGCGTGGTCGCCCCCGGCACCCGGCCCTTCGCCTCCACCTGGGCCTACGGCACGCCCGCCGAACGGGCCAGGGCCGTCCTCCAGTCCCACTGGCGCGCCCAGGGCCGCTGGAGCCCCGAGGACTGGAACCTGCCACTGGCGGTCTTCGTCGACGGCCGACCGGCCGGCATCCAGTCCATCCGCGCCACCGCGTTCGCGCTGCGCCGCGAAGTCCTCTCCGGCTCCTGGCTCGCCCTGCCGTACCACGGCCGCGGCCTGGGCACCGAGGCCCGCGCCGCGATGCTCCACCTGGCCTTCGCCGGCCTCGGCGCCACCGACGCCACCTCGCACTGCTACGCCGACAACGCCCCGTCCGTCGCGGTCTCCCGCCGCCTGGGCTACCGCCCCGACGGCGTCGAACGCGAACTCCGCCAGGGCGAAGCCACCACCACCCTGCGCTTCCGCCTCACCCGCGAGCAGTGGGACGCAACCGCACGCCCCGAGGTCCGCCTCACCGGCCTGGACGCCTGCGCCGAACTGTTCGGACTCTGACCCGCCGTCCGGCTGCGGCCGAGTGCGGGAACGGCGGCGGGCGGCCGGGCGTTGGGGCGGTGCGTACGTGCGGGGGGTGGGTGCGGAGGACGGAGCGGTGCGATGGTGCCCTACCTGATCGTGCTGGGCGTGCTGGGCGCGGTGCTGACCCTGCTCGGGCTCGCCGGGCGGGCGCTGCGCCGCCGCGGCGGCACCGGCGCGTCCGCACTGCGCGGCGCCCTGGCCGGGTACGAGGAGGCGATGCGCGCCACCTCCCACCAGGCGCACGTGGAACTGCGGGCCGAGGCCGACCGGATCGCGCCGATCGCCGCACCCGACGGCTTCCGCCCCGTCCTCGGCCCCCGCACCCGGGACGCCCGGAAGGCCGGGCCGCGGCGCCGACGCGGGTGGTGGCGGCGGGCGGTGCGCTGAACGGGCCCGGGAGCGGCGGCAGTTCAGCGCTGCCCCCCGCTGGTCGCCGCCGGGTCAGCCCAGTGCGCGCACCAGGGGGAGGTAGACCTGGTCCACGATCTCGACCAGGGTGCGCTCCGGGACGGCCGCCAGTCCGTTGAGCGCGTACTCGCTGCGGAGCAGGTCGACGGCCACCGTGGCGACCCGGGGCGTCAGCGCGGCGGGGCCGACCTCGCCGCGGGCGGCGGCGCGCGCCAGGACGGTGAGCCAGGGGCCGGCGCCCGCGCGGCCGATCTGCTGCCGGATCTCCTGCACGCGCTCGGGGTCGTCCTCGAAGTCGGCCAGCAGGGCGCGCAGGATGCTGCCGACCCGGGACGACATCCGGTCACCGACGCGGCGCAGCAGCAGGAGCGCGTCCGAGCGGAGGTCGCCGGTGTCCGGGACGTCCTCGGGCGCGGTCGGGAGCATCTTCAGGTAGGCGGCGACGCACAGCGCCGCGCGGCCGGGCCAGCGCCGGTAGATGACGTTCTTACTGGTCCCGGCGCGGGCGGCCACGCCGTCCATGGTCAGGTTCTGGTAGCCGACCTCGGCCAGTTCCTCGATCGCCGCCTCCAGGATCGCCTGCTCCAGGGCGGCGCCCCGGCGACGAGTCGCCCTGGCCGCCCCTGATCCGGCCGCGCCCGGTCCGGCCGCCCCTGATCCGGCCGCCCCTGATCCGGCCGCGCCCGGGGTGCCGGGACCGGTCTCGGCGTTGCCCTCCATGGCCACATCCTCTCTGCTGGATACCGCCAGTATCTCACATTCGCCGCCCTGATCTGCACAGCTTCCCAAATAAGCAACTACCGGTATCTAATGTGGGCGGAAGGCGGAGGTCGTCGACCAGAGAGGCTCCAGCCATGGACAAGAGCGCACCCCTGAGGGGGCTGCTGTGGGACATCGGGTTGCCGACCGCGGCCTACTACGCCTGCCGGTGGGCGGGCGCCGAAGCCTGGCCCGCCCTGGTCGCCGGCGGGGCGACCGCCCTGGCCCGGGTCGGCTTCGTCGCGGCCACCCGGCGCCGGCTCGACGGGATCGGGGCGGTCGTCGCCGCCACCTTCGCGCTGATGCTCGCCCTGTCGGCGCTCACCGGCGACCCACGGGTGCTGCTGGCCCGGGAACCCCTGGTGTCCGGCTCGCTCGGCCTGGTGCTGCTGGGCTCCTACCTGCTGGGCCGACCCGTCCTGTACGGCCTCGTCCGCCGGCTCAACGCCGACCGGACCGAACTGCTCGCCCGCTGGGACGAACTGTGGCGCACCAGGCCCTCGTTCCGCCGCGTCTTCACCCTGATGAGCCTCGTGTGGGGCGCCGGACTGCTCACGGAGGCCGCCGCCCGCATCTGCCTGATCTACCTGCTGCCCGTCGACACCGCCACCGGCGCGTCGACCCTCGTGCAACTGGCCGCGATCGTCCTGCTGGGCGGCTGGTCGCTCTGGTACCGGGGACGGCGGCTGCGGACCGCCGCGGGCAGCGCCGCAGCCCGCCCGGAGGCGCCCCGTGGGCGGTAGGGGGATCACCTACGACACCGGGACCCGTCCGGCGGGCAGGCCCACCCGCGAACTGTTCGACCCGGCCGTCGTCCGCCGCGAGATGCGGGTCATCGCCGACGACCTGCACTGCACGGCGGTGCGGATCACCGGCCAGGACCCCGAACGCCTGACCCTGGCCGCCGAGCACGCGGCCGACGCCGGGCTGGAGGTGTGGTTCTCGCCCTTCCCCAGCGAACTGACCCCCGAACAGCTGCTGCCGCACCTCGCCGACTGCGCCCGACGCGCCGAGGACATCCGCCGCCACGGCGCCGAGGTCGTCCTGGTCGCCGGCGGCGAACTCAGCCTCTTCGCCCACGGATTCCTGCCCGGCGAGGACGTGTTCGCCCGCACGGCCCTGTTCACCGCCCCCGGACCGGAACTGCGCGACCTGCTGGCCGGCGTGCCCGCCCGCCTCGACCCGTTCCTCGCCGAGGCCGCCGACACCGTCCGGACGTCCTTCCGCGGCAAGGTCACCTACGCCTCCGCCCCCTTCGAGCACGTCGACTGGACACCGTTCGACTACGTCGCCGTCGACGGCTACCGCTCCGCCCACAACGCCGCCACCTTCCGCGACCGGATCGGCGCCCTGCACCGGCACGGCAAACCCGTCGCCGTCACCGAATTCGGCTGCTGCACCTACCGCGGCGCCGCCGACCGCGGCGGACGCGGCTGGATGATCGTCGACCGCACGCACCAGCCACCGCGCCTGGACGCCGACTACCTCCGCGACGAGCAGGAACAGGCCGCCCACCTGCGCGACCTGCTGCACACCTTCGAGGGCGAAGGCGTCGACAGCGCCTTCTGGTTCACCTTCGCCGGCTACCACTACCCCCACCACCCCGACCCCCGCCACGACCTCGACCTCGCCTCCTACGGCCTCGTCAAGATCACCGGCGCTCCCGGCGACCCGCCCCTCGGCCGGGGCTGGGAGCCCAAGGCCGCCTTCCACGCCCTCGCCGCCGCGTACGGCACCGCAGCCCACCAGCAACTCCCCGAAACCGGAACCGGAGAAGAAACATGATCAAGCGTCTGGCGATCGTCGGCGGCATCCTCCTCGTCGCAGGACCGCTCAACCTCAGCGGATACGGAACGGTCACCACCGCGGCCGGCGCCGTCGCGCTGCTCGGCGCGGGAGTCGCCTGGGCCGTCACCCGCCGCCGCGCCGGGAAGTCGGGCCGGAGCTGAGCGCGTCGGCGCCCGGGCGCTCAGGCGCCCGGGCCGGGCCGGGACAGGGCGGTTTCCCGAACCCCGAAGACGGGCGGTGGCACCATCGATACGCCCGGCCGGTCCGACCACGATGAAGACATGGACAACGCACCGAACGAACGAGCGGCCCCGGTGGACCCGGCAGAGCCGGTGGGCACGGCGGGCACGGCGGGCACGGCGGACACGCCGGACACGGTGGCCCGGGCCGACGGGCTGCACCGGCAGTACGGGCGCGGGAACCGGGCCGTGGCCGCGCTGCGCGGCGTGAGCGCCCGGTTCGCGGCGGGCACCTTCACCGCCGTGATGGGGCCCTCCGGATCGGGCAAGACCACCCTGCTGCACTGCCTCGCCGGAATGGACCGGCCCGACCGCGGCACCGTCTGGTGGGGCGACACCGAGATCGGCACCCTCCCCGAACGCCGGCTCGCCCGGCTGCGACGGGAGAACGTCGGATTCGTCTTCCAGGGCTTCAACCTGATGCCCGCCATGACCGCCGCCCAGAACGTCGAACTCCCCGGCCGCCTCGCCGGACACCGCCCCGAACGGCACCAGGTCCGCGAAGCCCTCGCCCGGGTCGGCCTGGCCGGCTGCGAACGCCAGCGCCCCGCCACCCTCTCCGGCGGCCAGCAACAACGCGTCGCCATCGCCCGCGCCCTGGTCGCCCGCCCCCGCGTCCTCTTCGCGGACGAGCCCACCGGCGCCCTCGACCGCGCCACCGGCCAGGACGTCCTCACCCTGCTGCGCCGAGGCGTCGACCACGACGGCCAGACCTGCGTCATGGTCACCCACGACCCGACCGCCGCCGCGTACGCCGACCGCGTCCTCCTCCTCGCCGACGGCCGCCTGGTCGACGAACTCCACCACCCCACCCCCGACCGGGTCGCCCACGCCCTCACCCTGGCCGGCACCCCGGGCTGACTCCGCTCGGTACGCACCGGCGGAGCCGACGTACCGCCGACCTGTCGGCTGACCGACCTTGCTGTGCTGCCGCCTTGTCGACCCATCGGCTCACCGGCGAGCCGACTGGCCAACGTGCCGACACACCAACCTGTCGATCCACTGGCCCGGTGGCCCGGTGGATCCCTCGTCCTGCCGCCTGCCGCCTGCCGGTCTGTCGATCTGCCGTTGCGCTGCTGCCTCGTGGCCCAGCCGATCTGTCGTTCTGTCAGCCTGTCGCCCCATCAACTCACGAACTCATCAACTCATCAGCCCGACACCACCCCCGACCGATCGGAGTGAACGGACCATGACCGCCCTACTCGCCTGGGGTCAACTCCGGCGCAGGCCAGCCGGGTTCGCCGGCCTGGCCGTGGCCTTGCTGCTCGCCGTTGCCGCCGTCACCACGTTCGGCGCGTTGCTCGGGGCCGAGCGGGGCGTGTCCGCGGCGGAGTTGCGGGCCACCGGTGGGCCCGGGGTGGTGCTGATCGCCGGGGCGTTCGGGGAGATCACCGTGCTGGTGGCGTTCTTCGTGGCCCTGCACACGCTCGGCTTCGCGTTGCGCCACCAGTACCGGGACCTCGCGCTGCTGCGCACCGTCGCCGCGACGCCCCGGCAGGTCCGTCGGCTGTTGCGGGCGCAGACCGGGTTGGTCGTCCTGGTGGTGGCCGTTCCCGGCGGCCTGCTCGGGACCGTCACCGCCCGGGCCTTCCTGGACGGTCTGCGGCACCGGGGCCTGGTCGCGCCGCACGCCCGGATCGCCGGCACCGCCCCGGTCGTGCTCGCCGCCACCGCCGTCACCCTGCTGGTGGCCACGGCCGCCGCGACCGCCGCCGCCCGCCGGGTCACCCGCCCCGCCCCCGCCGCCGCGCTCACCGGCAGCACCGGTGCCGCCCCGCGGACCGGGGCGCTGCGCCCGGTCGCCGCCGCGGCCGCGCTCGTGGGCGGCGTGCTGCTGCTGCGGCTCGCCGCGACCCGGCCCGCCGTCGAAGTCGACAAATCCGCTCAGGCGACCCTGCTCGGGTCCCTCGTCCTGCTGGCGGCCGTCGCGCTGGCCGGTCCGCCGGTGGTCCGGCTGCCCGCCGCCCTGCTCGGCGCCGCCGTCCGGGCCGTCGCCCCGGGCACGGGCTGGCTGGCCGCCGCCAACCAGCGCGGCTACGCCCACCGCCTGACCGCCGCCGCGGTACCCGTCGCGCTGCTCACCGGGCTGGCCACGACCATGGCCACCATGACGGCCACCGCCCGGCACGCCGCCCTCGCCGCCGGCGCGCCCGACGGGGCGACCTCCGCCACCGACATCTGGCTGCGCCAGGCCGAACTCGGCCTGCTCGCCGCCTTCGGCGCGGTCGCCACCCTCACCACCCTGGTCGGCCTGACCGCCGAACGGCGCCGCGAACTCGCCCTGCTGCGGCTGGTCGGCGCGACCCGCCCGCAGGTGCTCCGCACCGTCGCCGCCGAAACCGCCCTGACCTGCGCCGTCGGACTGCTGCTCGGCGCCCTGGTCACCGCCGCCGCCACTGCCGCGTTCAGCACCGCCGCCCTCGGCACGCCCCTGCCGGTGGTCCCGCTCGGCACCTGCGCCCGCACCGCCGCCGCAGCCGTCCTGCTCACGGTCCCCACCACCCTCGCCACCGCGGCCGTCGCCCTGCGCGGCCCGGCCGTGGCCGCCGCGACCGGCGCACCCGCCTGAGCCCGCGGCCCGGGTGCGGCGGCATGGTGCAAGGTGGTGCCCGCAGCGGCGGGACGGAAGGACGGACGGCAGTGGGCGGGACAGCAGGACGACAGCGGTGGTGGGCGGCGCGGCCCGGCGAGTGGGCCTTCGCGGTGCTCGGGCTGCCACCGGCCCTCCTCGGCGGGGCGTACGCGCTGGCCGCGCTGTACGCCGGGGTGCTGCTGTCGCTCACCGTGGTCGGACTCCCGGTGGTGGCGGCCGCCCTGACCGGGGCCAGGGCCCTGGGCCGGCCGCACCGCCGGCTGACCGCCCGGCTGCTCGGCACCGACGTCCCCGACCCCGGACGCCCGGTGCGGCCGCCGGGCGTCGTCGCCGCGATCCGCTCGGCGCTCACCGACCCCGTCGCCTGGCGCACCCTCGGCTACCTGCTGCTGCGCCTGCCGCTCGGCCTGCTCGGCGCAGCCGCCGTCCTGCTGCCGCTCGGCGCCCTCTGGCTGCTCGGCTTCCCGCTGTGGCTGCGCCTGCTGGAGGACGGCCCGCACCCGGCCGGGCCGCTGGACGTCCTCGCCCCGCCGCTCGGCCTGGCGGTGCTCGCCGTCACCGGACCCGCCGTCCGGCTGCTCGCCGAGGCCGACCGGCGGCTCGCCCGCCACCTGCTCGGCCCGGCCCGCACCCAGCAGCGGGTCCGCGACCTCGAAGCCGCCCGGCACACCCTGCTCAGCACCGGAACCGACCGGCTCCGCCGCCTCGAACGCGACCTGCACGACGGCACCCAGGCCCGCCTGGTCGCCGTCGCCCTCACCCTGGCCCTCGCCGACGACACCCTCGCCGACCCGCACCCCGACCCGGACCGGCTGCGCACCCTGGTCGATCGGGCCCGCACCCAGACCGACCGGACCATCGCCGAACTGCGCGTCCTCACCCGCGGCCTGCGACCCCCCGGCCTCGACGGCGGCCTCGACGACGCGCTGCCCGCCCTCGCCGCCGACTGCGCCGTCCCCGTCACGCTCCGCCTCGACCTCCCGCAGCGCCCGGACGAGGCGATCGAACAGGCCGTCTGGTACTGCGCCGCCGAACTGCTCACCAACATCAGCCGGCACAGCGCGGCCCGCACCGCCGAACTCACCGTCAGCGGCACCCGCGACCTGGTCCGCCTGACGGTCCGGGACGACGGCCGCGGCGGCGCCGCCCCCACCACCTCCGGCACCGGCGGCGGCACCGGCCTGGCCGGACTGGCCGAACGCCTCGCGGCCGTCGACGGCCGCCTGCGGATCGACAGCCCGCCGGGCGGCCCGACCACCGTCACCGCCGAACTCCCCGCCCGGCTCTGACCGCTGCCCGCGCTGCCCGCCTGCCCGCTTCCCCGCCCGCCCCGCCCGTCCCCGTCAGCCGGTCTCGGACAGGTACGCGAGCACCGCCAGCACCCGCCGGTTGTCCGCCGGGGAAGCCAGCAGCCCGAACTTGGCGAACACCGCCGCGACGTGCTTCTCCACCGCCCGCTCCGACACCGACAGCCGCTCGGCCACCGCCCGGTTCGAACGGCCCTCCGCCATCAACGCCAGCACCTCCCGCTCCCGCGGCGTCAACGCGTCCACCGCGCTGCGCCGCCGCGCCCGCATCAGGTGCCCGACCACCTCCGGATCCAGCGCCGTGCCGCCCGCCGCGACCCGGCGCAACGAGTCCACGAACTCCGAGGTCCGGGCCACCCGCTCCTTCAACAGGTACCCCACCCCCGCCGCCCCGCCCGCCAGCAGCCGCGCCGCCCAGGACGCCTCCAGGTGCTGCGAGAACACCAGCACCCCGACCCCCGGATGCGCCTCCCGGATCCGCAACGCCGCCCGGACGCCCTCGTCCGTGTGCGTCGGCGGCATCCGCACGTCCACCACCGCCACCTGCGGACGGTGCGCCGCGACCGCCGCCACCAGGTCCTCCGCCGTGGCCACCGCCGCCACCACCTCGCAGCCGCGCACCGCCAACAACTCCGCCATCCCGTCCCGCAGCACCACCGAATCCTCGGCCAGCACCACCCGCAACCGCTCCTCCGTCATCCCCCCATTCTCCCCTCCCCCCGAC
>NZ_JOGH01000126.1:0-19244 GCF_000721345.1 Kitasatospora sp. NRRL B-11411
CGCCGACCCCGCCGCCGCACCCCCCACCACCGGCGGCCCCGACGCGCTCGCCGACCAGCGGCCCGACCCCGCCCCGGAGGCCACCCCGTGAACCCCGTCGAAACCGTCCTGCGCACCCTGCACGACGGCGAACTCGCCCTGCACGACGACCTGCTGGCCGCCGCCGAGGACCACCGCGCCGAACACGAGTTCCACCACGTCGCCACCGACACCGCCCGCTGGTCCGCCGAACACGCCCGCCTGATCGCCGCCACCGCCGCCGACCGCGGCCTGCACCTGCCCGCCGACCGCGACCCCGCCGCCCTCACCCGGCTGCGCCGCAAGGCCGCCGAGGACCTCGCCCCGCGCCCCGACGGCCTGCCCGGCCCGCTGGAGGCGCTGACCGCCCTGCACCTCGCCGCGAGCCGCAACTCGCTGCACTGGGAGATGCTCGCCCAGGCCGCGCAGGCCGGCCGGGACGGCGAACTCCTCGACCTGGCGAGCCGCTGCCACCCGCAGACGCTCCGCCAGATGCGCTGGACCAACACCCTGATCAAGACGCTCGCCCCGCAACTGCTGACCGCGAGCTGACCCCAACCGCCCTGCCAGGAGGCAGACATGCGCATCGGATACACCCTCATGACGGAGCAGCGCGGCCCGCGCGACCTGGTCGCCGACGCGGTGCGCGCCGAACGGGCCGGGTTCGACTTCGCGGTGATCTCCGACCACTACTTCCCCTGGCTGGACGAACAGGGCCACGCCCCCTACGCCTGGGCGGTGCTCGGCGCGGCCGCCCAGGCCACCGCCGAACTGCCGCTGATGACGTACGTGACCTGCCCCACCGTCCGCTACCACCCGGCGGTGGTGGCGCAGAAGGCCGCCACCGTGCAGCTGCTCTCCGAAGGGCGGTTCCGGCTCGGGCTGGGCAGCGGCGAGAACCTCAACGAGCACGTGGTGGGCCGCGGTTGGCCGCCCGTCGCGGTCCGCCAGGAGATGCTGGCCGAGGCCGTGGAGATCATCCGGGCACTGTTCGCCGGCGGGTACGTCACCCACCACGGACGGCACTACCAGGTCGACGGCGCCAAACTCTGGGACCTGCCCGAGCAGCCGCCCCCGATCGGCGTCGCCGTCTCCGGCCCGGTCTCCTGCGCCACCGCCGGACGGCTCGCCGACCTGGCGATCGCCGTCCAGCCCGAGCGCGAGCTGCTCACCGCGTTCGCCGGGGCGGGCGGCGCGGGCAAACCCGCGGTCGGCCAGGTGCCGGTCTGCTTCGACCGCGACCGGGACGCCGCCGTCGAACGCGCGCACGCCCAGTTCCGCTGGTTCGGCGGCGGCTGGAAGGTCAACGCCGACCTCCCCGGCACCGCCGGCTTCGCCGCCGCCAGCCAGTACGTCCGCCCCGAGGACGTCGCCGGCTCCATCCCCTGCGGCGACCGGGTCGAGGACTTCCTCGAAGCCGTCCGCCCCTACGCCGAGGCCGGGTTCGACGAACTCGCCCTGATCCAGGTCGGCGGCGACAGCCAGCCCGCGTTCGCCGAATGGGCCGAACACGACCTGCTGCCCGCCCTGCGCGCCGCCTGACCCGGACCGGGGCCGGGGGCGGGGCGCGGGGGTGTCAGCCGCCGAACTCGGCGACGGCTGCCGCCACGATCGCGTCCAGCTGGGCGTGGTGCGCCCCGCGCCAGTAGACCTGGCCGCAGTCCGCGCACTGGGCGAAGACGTCGAACGAGCGCTCGGTCCCGTTCTCGATCCGGCCCTGCACCGCCTCCTTGGCGGCGGCGCGCAGCGTGCCGTTGCAGGCGGTGCACCTGGTCCACGGGGCCAGCGGCGGGGCGAACCGGGAGAGCACGTCGCGCAGTTGGTCGGCCGGCCGGTGGCTGTAGACGTAGCCGCCGGCCCACAGCTCGCGCCGGCGCAGCAGGCCCCGGTCGCGGGAGAGCAGCACCCGCTGCTCGGCGGCCGACCGCGCGGCCAGCGCCGGGTCGCCGATGTCCACGTTCTCGTACGCGGCGTCGACGCCGAGCAGCCGCAGCCGGCGGGCCAGCGTGCCCAGGTGGACGTCGAGCAGGAAGCGGGCCGGCCCGGGCAGCCGCTGCGGCCTGGTCACCCCGAGCACCGCGACCCGCGCGCCCGGCCCGGCGACCCGGGAGACCGGTACGGGGGCGCCGTCGACCCGCAGTTCGCCGACCTCGGTGAGCGGGACGCCCAGCGACTCGACCACGTGCCCGAGCGTCGAGGTGCCGTCGGTCCGCACCGCGGCGGGCCCGCCGCGGTGCCGGGAGCCGACGAAGGGGTGCAGGTCGGGGGCGAACTCGATCCAGATCTCCGGTCTCTCCACGGCACCAGCATGCCAGCGGCCGCCAAGCGGTTTTCCTGCCCGGGGGCCCGGCCCGCGCGGTCAGGGCTTGAACAGCACCTTGACCGCGCCGTCCCGCTTCTGCTGGAACATCGCGTACGCCTCCGGCGCCTCGTCCAGCGGCAGGTGGTGGGTGGCGAAGGAGTCCACGCCCAGCGGATCGGCGTCGGTCAGCAGCGGCAGCAGCTCGTCCGTCCAGCGCCGCACGTTGGCCTGGCCCATCCGCAGCTGCACCTGCTTGTCGAACATGGTCAGCAGCGGCATCGGGTCGGCCGCGCCGCCGTAGACGCCCGCCACCGAGATGGTGCCGCCGCGCCGGACCAGCTCCACCGCCAGGTGCAGGGCCTGCAGGCGGTCCACCCCGGCCCGCTGCATCAGCGCCCGGGCCAGCGCGTCCGGCAGCAGGCCGGTGACGCGCTGCGCCGCCGTCGCGGCGGGGGAGCCGTGCGCCTCCATGCCGACCGCGTCGACCACGCTGTCCGGGCCGAGGCCGTCGGTCAGGTCGCGCACCGTCTGCGGCAGCAGGTCGGGCCGGTCGTTCAGGTCCAGCACCACCGCGCCGCGCTCCCGGGCCCGCCGCAGCCGCTCCGGCACCAGGTCCACCCCGATCACCTGCCGCACCCCCGGGCGCAGCAGCGCCATCCGCACGCACATCTCGCCGATCGGGCCCAGGCCCAGCACCAGCAGCGTGCCGCCCTCCGGCACGTCCGCGTACTCGAGGGCCTGCCAGGCCGTCGGCAGCACGTCCGAGAGGAACACGAACCGGTCGTCCGGCGGCCCGTCCGGCACCTTCACCGGCAGCGTGTCGCCGAACGGGACGCGCAGCAACTCGGCCTGCCCGCCCGGCACCTGGCCGTACAGCTTGGTGTAGCCGAACAGTGCGGCGCCGCTGCCGTACTCGCGCACCTGGGTGGTCTCGCACTGCGAGTGCAGCCCGCCCGCGCACATCCGGCAGGTGCCGCAGCTGACGTTGAACGGCACCACCACCCGGTCGCCCGGGCTCAGCGTGCGCACCGCGCCGCCCACCTTCCGGACGGTGCCCATCGCCTCGTGGCCCAGGACGTCACCCTGGTCCAGGAACGGCCCGAGCACCTCGTACAGGTGCAGGTCGGAGCCGCACAGCCCGGTCGAACTCACCTCCACCAGCACGTCCGAGGGGTCCTCGACCGCCGGATCGGGCACCTCCTGCACCCGGACGTCCCGCCTGCCCTGCCAGGTCACCGCGCGCATCACGCGCTCCTTCCGTTCGATGGGTCAACCCGCCTGCGGGCCGGGCTCGTTGGTGTGCCGGCCGGCCCGGTCGCCGAGCGCGGTCAGCCGCGGCACCAGCCGGCCGGTGCGCCCGGCCGCCGCGGTGCCCGGCAGGTCGTGCTCGGCGACCCGCCCCGGGCCCGGCAGCAGCCGCCCCGCCGCGCCCAGCAGCGCCCCGAACGACGCCGGGGCCACCCCCTGCAGGCGCACCGCGAGCTTCGCCGCCGGGGTCAGCACCAGCTCCGGCCGCCCCCACTCGGCGGCCCGCACGATCCGGCGCGCCGCCCGGCCCGCGTCCATCGACAGCAGCGGCGCGCTCGCCGCCGTGCCGAACCACGCGTACTCCAGCGGCGCCCGCCCGGAGAACCGGGCCGCCCGGTGCGAACCCGTCCGCATCAGCCCCGGCACCACCGTGGTCACCCGCACCCCGCTGCCCGCCAGCTCCACCCGCAGCCCGCGGGAGAACGCCGCCAGCGCGGCCTTCGCCGTCACGTACGGCAGCAGGTGCGGCGCCGGGACGAGCCCGCCGATCGAGGCGATGTTCACCACCGAGCCCGTGCCGCGCTCGCGCATCCCCGGCAGCACCGCCAGCACCAGCTCCACCGGTGCCGCCAGCATGACGTTCCAGGAAGCGCGGAAGTCCTCCTCGCCCAGCGCCGCCAGCGGCCCGACCTGGATCACCCCCGCGTTGTTCACCAGCAGGTCCAGCGGGCGCCCCAGCCGCTCGGCCGCCTCCGCTGCCACCGCCCGCCCCGCGCCCGGCACCGACAGGTCGCACTCCAGCGCCGCCCGCCGGGATGTCAACCGGCCCAACCTCCGCTCCGCGAAAGCCAGTTCGGCACCGTCCCGGGCGCACACCGCGACCCGGCAGCCGCGCCGGGCCAACTCCTCCGCGACCAGCAGGCCCAGCCCGCGCGACCCGCCGGTGACCAGCGCCGCCCGGTCCGCGAGATCCGTCCGTGCCACGTCCGCCACCTCTCCTCCGTGCGCGTCCGTACGCGACTGCGCCGCGCCTGCCCGAGGTGCGGAGCCGGAAACCGGGGGATAAGAGATGTCTGGGGGTATTCACCCGTTTCCGTTCGTTTCCGGCTGGTTAGCCGCGTCGGTGACGTACCCGTTCACGCCCACGTCTCGGAAGGACATCCCATGAGCGCCGACGACACCCGGTCCGGCACGCCTGACGTCCCCGGCGCGCCGAGCGCCGGCGAACCCGCGGTCGAGGAGCCGGTCGAGCCGCGCCCGCCGCTGCCGCCCAAACCCGACCAGGCCGCGCCCGCGCCCCTCTCGGCCACCGGCCGCGGCCCGCAGGACGACAGCGGCCCGCTCCGCGCCCAGGACGGCGCGTACCTCACCAACGCCCAGGGCACCCGGCTGCCGGACTCCGACCACTCGCTGAAGGCCGGACCGCGCGGCCCCGTCCTGCTCCAGGACCACCACCTGCGCGAGAAGATCACCCACTTCGACCACGAGCGGATCCCCGAACGCGTCGTGCACGCCCGCGGCGCCGCCGCGCACGGCGTGTTCGAGAGCTACGGCGCGGGCGCGGGCCTCAGCAAGGCCGGCTTCCTCGCCGCCGGGGCCAGGACCCCGGTCTTCGTCCGCTTCTCCACCGTGCTCGGCTCGCGCGGCTCCGCCGACACCGTCCGCGACACCCGCGGCTTCGCCACCAAGTTCTACACCGGCGAAGGCGTCTTCGACCTGGTCGGCAACAACATCCCGGTGTTCTTCATCCAGGACGCGGTCAAGTTCCCGGACGTGGTGCACGCCGCCAAACCGCACCCCGACCGGGAGATCCCGCAGGCGCAGTCCGCCCACGACACCTTCTGGGACTTCGTCTCGCTGCACACCGAGGCCACCCACCACACCCTGTGGAACATGTCCGACCGGGGCATCCCGCGCTCCTACCGGACGATGGAGGGCTTCGGCATCCACACCTTCCGGCTGGTCGCCCCCGACGGCTCCACCTCCCTGGTCAAGTGGCACTGGAAGCCCAAGCTCGGTGTCCACTCGCTGACCTGGGACGAGGCCCAGCTGATCGGCGGCACCGACCCCGACTACCACCGGCGCGACCTGTACGACGCCATCGAGGCCGGCGCCTACCCGCAGTGGGAGCTCGGCGTCCAGGTCATGCCCGACACCCCCGAGCAGACCTTCGAGGGCATCGACCTGCTCGACCCGACGAAGATCGTGCCCGAGGAACTGGCGCCCGTGCAGCCGCTCGGCCTGATGACCCTGCACGCCAACCCGACCAACTTCTTCGCCGAGGTCGAGCAGGTCGCCTTCCACCCCGGCCACCTGGTGCCCGGCATCGACATCACGGACGACCCGCTGCTGGCCGGCCGGCTGTTCTCCTACCTGGACACCCAGATCACCCGGCTCGGCGGCCCCAACTTCGCGCAGATCCCGATCAACCGCACCCACGCGCCGGTCAACGACATGCTGCGCGACGGCTTCCACCAGGACGCCGTGCACCCCGGCACCGCCCCCTACAAGCCCAACTCGCTGGACGGCGGCTGCCCGTTCTTCGCCGGCGCCGACGAGCGCGCCTTCGTCGAGCACCCGCAGCCCGTCCCGGCGGCGGAGAAGGTCCGGGCGGCGCCCGCCTCGTTCGACGACCACTTCTCGCAGGCCCGGCTCTTCTGGCTCAGCATGACGCCCGTCGAGCAGGAACACATCATCAACGCCTACTCCTTCGAGCTCGGCAAGTGCACCGAACCCGCCGTCCGCGAACGCACCTTGCGCGTCCTGGCCCGGATCGACGCCCGGCTGTGCGCCCAGGTCGCCGACGGCCTCGGCCTGCCCGCCCCGGAGCCCGAAGGCGGCGACCTGGCGGACCCCGAGCCCAGCCCCGCGCTGTCCCAGCTCGGCCGCGACTGGCCGGTCGCCGGACGGACGGTGGGCATCCTCACCGGACCCGGCACCGACCCCGCCGCCCTCGACGCCGTCCGCCGCGCCGCCCTCGCCGCCGACCTGGTGCCGCTGGTGGTCGCCCCCACCGGCGGCGACCCGGCCGAGGTGCAGCGCAGCTTCGCCACCGCCCGCTCCACCGAGTTCGACGCCGTCCTGCTGGCCGGCGCCCCCGCCCCCGGCCCCGACGCCGCCCCCGCCCGCGACGCCCGCGCCGCCGGGCCGCACACCGCCCTCGACCCCCGGCTGGCCCTGCTGCTCGACGAGACCTGGCGGCACGCCAAGGCGATCGGCGGCTGGGGCGACGCCCGCGAGGCCCTCACCGCGGCCGGCCTCCCGGCGGACGGCCCCGGCGTCGTCCTCGGCACCGACCCGGTCCAGGTCCTGCGCGAGGTCGCGGACCTGCTCGCCGGACACCGGGTCTGGGACCGCTTCCCGCCGCCCACCGCCTAGATTCCCCCGCCCGTGACGGCATGAGCGGGCGTCAGCCGGGCAGACGCAGGACGAAACCACACAGAACGACATGAAGGAGGGCATCCCATGGTTCCGCTTCTGCTGGTCCTGCTCCTCGCCCTGATCCTGTTCGGCGCGGGCTTCGCGGTGAAGGTCCTCTGGTGGGTGGCGATCGTCGTGTTCGTGATCTGGCTGGTGGGCTTCATCGCCCGCAGCACCAGCTCGACCGGCGGCCGCGGACGTTGGTACCGCTGGTAGCGGAACCGCGGTACCGGTACCCGGCCACCCGGCCGGCGGGGCGGAGGCGGAAAGCCTCCGCCCCGCCGGCGCGTCCGGGGCCCCTTGACCGTCAAGTTGACCGTCGAGGGGCGGTGACTCACCAGGTGACTCACCAAGGGGAGGTGCGGGGACGGGTGTTGTCGAGCAGCGGCGGCGAGTCCGGCTGCCACTCGATCATCATGATGGTGGCGTCGTCGGTGAGGTTCTCGTCCTGGTGCTCCAGGATCGCGTGCATCAGCCGGCGCAGCGTCTCCGGAGCCGTCTCCCCGGCACCGGTGGCCCGGATCACGAAGTCGGTGAACCGGGCCAGGCCGAAGAACTCGTGGTTGGCGCCCTTCGCGTCCACCACCCCGTCGGTGTAGATCAGCAGCCGGTCGCCCGGCTTGAGCGAGAAGGTCCGCGCGCTCCGCGCGGCGCCGGTGTAGTGGCTCAGCCCCAGCGGCAGCTCTCCGGGGCCGTCCAGCGCGCCCGGGACCACCTCGCCGGAGCGGATCAGCAGCGGGTGCGGGTGTCCGCAGTTGGCCCAGTGCAGGGTGCCGGTGGCGATGTCCAGGCGCAGGAACACGCCCGTGGCGAAGCGGTCCGGGAACCAGGTGTGCAGCGCCTCGTCGATCGTGTCGACCAGGTCCGGCAGGTCGGCGCCGTTGCGGCGGGCGTTGCGGCAGGCGGCCAGCGCCAGCGCGGCGGTCAGGCCGGACGCCAGGTCGTGGCCCATCGCGTCCAGCACCGCGGCGTGCAGCACCCCGTCGGCCAGCGAGTGCTCGAACGCGTCCCCGCCCAGCCGGTAGGCCGGCTCCAGGACGGCGGTGGAGATCGCCCGGTCGGTGCAGACGGTGCGCGGCGGCAGGAAGGCCCGCAGCATCTCCGACGGCAGGCTCATGGTGTCCGCCCGGGTGCCGTGCGCGTAGCTGTCGCTGGTGTCCCGCTTGGACGTGATCACCATGGCGAGCACCGAGGCCAGCAGCCGGCAGCGGCGCACCGCCTCCCGGTCCAGGGCCGGCGTGCGCAGCCCCAGCACGCCCAGCCGCTCGGCCCCGTCGGTGAGCGGGAACCAGGCCACCAGCCCCGCCCCGGTGTCCTCGGCCACCCGCATCGAACCCGTCCGGAACGTCCACCCCGCCAGCGTGCCGTCGATCGGCAGGTCCGGGCCCCGGGCCAGGGCGACCAGGCGGTGCTGCTGGATGTCGGCCAGGTACACGGCGGCCGAACCGAGGCCGAGCGCCCGGGTGTACTGCTCGGCGAAACGGGGCGCGTCCCGCGGGTCGAGGGTGCGGCCCGCGGTCAGGAACTGCTCCAGCAACTGCTCACCGAGGTTCAGCGGCTGAGTGCGGTCGGGCATCGCTCACACCGACCTCGCCCGCCGGTTCGGCGCGCCACCGGCCCGGGGCCCCGAACACCGTTCCGCCGGCCCGGCCCCGCCGTGGCGGCCCAGCCGCAGCTCGCGTTCGAGCTCGTCGATCCGGGCCGCCACCGCCCCCGGGTCCGGCCGGGCGGCGGCGCCGGGGCGCCCGCGGTCCAGGGCCACCGACCCGACCAGGCGGTGCAGCAGCAGGACGGGCAGCGCCACCGGCCACAGCGCGCCCGAGCACAGTGCGAACGCCTCGGTCTGCTGGCGCTCCTGCCGCTCGAACGTGCGGACCCGCCGCGCGTCGACCGCCCGCGTCCCGTTTCTGTGCAGGAAGCGCTCCCGCCCCCGCCGGAAGACCGCCCGGGCGGTCAGCAGCCCCCCGAGCAGGTAGCCCGCCACCACCCCCAGACAGAGCACCACCACCGCTGATCGCCTCCTCGATCCTCGAAAGCCTCCTGGCAAGCCTCCGGACACGTCGCACGTATGCCCGACAATCCGGACCTCAACGGGCCGTCAGCCGCCCGGATCGATCAGCCGCCCGGGCGATCAGCGCTCGGAACGGCCGCCCGGGCCGCGCGGGGGAACCGGCCGCCCCGGGTCCTCTCCCTCCGGCGCGTGTTCCGCCGAGGCGCGCTCCTCCGGGGTGCTCCAGGAACCGGCCCGCCGAGCGGCCGGCCCCGGACCCCCCGGGGGACGGCGCCGGTTCCACCACCGGCTGCCCCAGACGAACGCCCCGATCAGCAGGACCGCGATGATCAGCGCCGGAATGATCACCACCAGGAGGGGCGGGCCGCTCGACTCCGCCGCCAGTACCGTCTCGACCGTCATGACCTGCTCCTTCCGCTCCGGCGGGCCCGCTCGTACGGACCCGCGACGCGGAGCGCCTACCCGGACTAATCGGGATGAATGCCCGATAGGCCCCGATATCGGGGTGTCGTTCCCGGGGGCCCGGGTAGGCGGTACCCCTGTCGAAGCGGAACGGCCTCCAGGACCGGTCCGACTCCTGTTCGGGGAATCCCATGAAGAATTCGAAGTTGGCAGCCGCCGTGGTCGGGGGCTACTTCCTCGGGCGCTGGCACAAGGCCCGTTGGGCGCTCGCCCTGGCCGGTCTGGCGGCCGGAAAGAGAATCAGCACCAATCCCGGTGTCCTGATCGGTCAACTCCTCGAGTCCTCACCGCAGTTGCGCGGCCTGGTGGACGAGATGAGGGGCGACCTGACGGAAGCCGGCAAGAACGCCGTCGTGGCCGCCGCGAGCAACCGGATGGGCTCGCTCACCGACCGCCTCCAGCAGCAGACGGACGCCGTCCGCGACCGCACCGCCGCCCGCGACCGGGACGAGGAGCCGGACGACTCCGAACCGGACGAGGAACCGGAGGAGCCGGAGGAGCCCGAGGACGAGGAGCCCGAGGAGCCCGAGGGCGAGGACGAGGAGGAGCCCGAGCCGCCGCGCCGCCGGACCTCCCGTACGAGCAGCACGAGCAGCACGAGCAGCACGCGCAGTACGAGCAGCGCCGCGAAACGCCCCGCCCGCTCGACCGCCGCGAAGAAGACGGCAGCGCCGCGCAGAGCCGCAGCCGACCGGAAGAGCAGCAGCGGCGGGAGCGGCGGTGGCGGTGCGAAGAGCACGAAGAGCACCGGCAAGCGCGCGCCGGCCAGGAAGACGAGGACGGGGTGAATGGCGATGGCCAGGCGGTCCGATGACGACGGAGCGGGCGCGGGCAGCGTGCTCGACGCCCTGCCCACCGAGCAACTGATGGAACAGAGCCGGGAGTTGGTGTCCGCGCTGGGGGAGCGCGTGGCGGCCGCGGCGAGCGACAAGGTCGGCGCGATGACCGAGAAGCTGGTCGACTACGTCGCCAACGGCGGCAGCGGCAGTGGGAACGGCAACGGCAGTGACGGGGGCGGGGGCGGCGGCTCCATGGCGAAGACCCTGCTGGGCGCGGGCGCGTCCGGGCTGAAGCAGGCCGTGACCGGCAAGCTCGGCGGGGGAGGCGGCGGCGGAGGTGCCGGCAAGGACACCAAGGTCACCAACATCGTCGAGCAGATCGACGTCGGAGTCCCGGTCCGGGTCGCCTACAACCAGTGGACGCAGTTCCAGGACTTCCCGAAGTACACCAAGCGGGTCGAACAGGTCGACCAGTCCTCCGAGCAGAAGCTCGACTGGAAGGCCGGGATCTTCCTCTCGCACCGCACCTGGCAGTCGACGATCGTCGAGCAGGTCCCGGACGAGCTGATCGTGTGGCGCTCCAAGGGCGACAAGGGCTCGGCGGACGGGGTGGTGACGTTCCACGAGCTCGCCCCCAACCTCACCAGGATCCTGCTCGTCCTCGAGTACCACCCCCAGGGCCTGTTCGAACGGACCGGCAACCTGTGGCGCGCCCAGGGCCGCCGCGCCCGGCTCGAACTGAAGCACTTCCGCCGCCACGTGATGACCCGCACGATCCTCGACCCCGACGCCGTCGAGGGCTGGCGCGGCGAGATCCGCGACGGCGAGGTCGTCCGCTCGCACGAGGACGCCGTGCAGGAGGAAGAGGACCAGGACCAGGACGAGCCGGACGAGGACGGCTACGACGACGAGGACGCCGAGGGCGGCTACGACGAGGACGAGCCCGAGGCCGACGACGACGAGGAGTTCGAGGACGAGGGCGACGAGGACGAAGGCGACGACGAGTACGCAGCCGAGGACGACGAGGAAGAGGAGGAGAGCGACGAACCGGAGCGGCCCGCCCGCCGCGGCTCCCGCCGGACCTCCTCCCGGAAGAAGTGAGAACGGTGACCGTCACCCCGCGATCGGGCAGCTACGCCTCCCGCCCCTCCCCGTCCGGCCTGGTGGACGTCGTGGACCTGATCCTGGACAAGGGCCTGGTCATCGACGTCTACCTGCGGGTCTCGCTGGTCGGGATCGAACTGCTGACCATCGACGCCCGCATCGTGGTGGCGAGCGTGGACACCTACCTGCGCTTCGCCGAAGCGGTCAACCGGCTGGACATCACCCAGGACCGGAGCGAAGGACTGCCGGAGCTGGTGAACGACATGCAGGAGGGCGGCGCCCGGCACAAGACCCGCGGCGCGCTCGAAGGCGTGAAGGAGAAGGTGTCCGACCTGGTCGGCGGGGGCGACGACGAGGAGGACGAGGAAGAACCCGAGGAGGAGCCCGAGCAGCGGCCCCGCCGCCGGGCCCGGCCGACCAGGAAGGAGCACGGACGATGAGCAGCGCCACCCCGTCCGACGCCACCTCGTCCGACGCCACCCCGTCCGACGCCACCCCGTCCGACCGGGCCTGCTACGTCTACGGGATCGTCCCCGCCGACGCCCCCGGCCCGGACGAGGCTGCCGGAGCCGACGGGTTCGTCGGCGTCGGCGACCCGCCGGAGCCGGTGCGCCGGGTGCGGCACGGCGACGTGGCCGCCCTGGTCAGCGAGATCGACCCCCGGCGCCCGCTCGGCACGCCCCAGGACCTGATCGGCCACGCCCGGGTGCTCGACGCGGTCGCGGCCGGGCGCACCGCCGTCCTGCCGTTCCGGTTCGGCGCGGTGGTCCGCGACCCGGCGGCCGTCACCGACGACCTGCTCGCCCCGCAGGGGGAGCGCTTCCGGTCCGCGCTGGAGGGGCTGGCCGGGCTCGCCCAGTTCACCATCCGCGGCACGTACCGCGAGGAGGCGGTGCTGCGCGAGATCGTCGAACAGCGGCCGGACATCGCCCGCCTGCGGGAGGAGACCGCCGCGCTGCCCGAGGACGCCTCCCGTCCGCAGCGGATCCGGCTCGGCGAACTCGTCTCCGCGGAACTCGCCGACCGCGCCCGGGCCGGCGCCGACGAACTGCTCGCCCGGCTCGGCCCGCTCGCGGTGGCGACCGTCCGCGCCGACCCGTCCGCCGACCAGCCGGTCGGCGCCTCCTTCCTGGTGGCCGACGACCGGTGGCCGGAGTTCACCCGCGCCACGGACGAGCTCGGCGCCGACTGGGCGGGCCGGATCGACCTCCGGCTGCTCGGCCCGCTCGCCCCGTACGACTTCGCCGCGCGACTCGTCGACGCGCCGGGACCGCGGCCATGGGACTGATCACCGGCCTGCTCACCCTGCCGCTCGCCCCCGTCCGCGGCGTCATCTGGGTGGCCGAACGGCTCCAGGAGCAGGCCGAGCACGAGCTGAACGACCCGGCCGCCGTCCGCCGCCGGCTGCGGGAGGTCCAGGCCGCCCGGGAGGCGGGGACGATCAGCGAGCAGGAGGCCGCCGACCGGGAGGCCGAACTGGTCCGGCGGCTGCTGCCCCCGACCGGGGGCCTGGAGGTGTGAACCGTGCCCGAGCCCGCCGCCCGCAAACCCCGCGACCGTACGACCCGCAGCCCGTCGTCCACCGCCGCGCCGCGCCGCCGCACCGCACGCGACCCCGAAGCCGAACCACGGCCCCGCCGCCGCCCCGCCGCCGACGACGACCGGGAACGCGAAGCTCCCCCCGACGAGGACGAGGCACCCGCAGACACCGACCGGACGCGCTCCCGCAGTTCCGGGTCCGCCCGGCCCGCCCGGCCCGCCCGGTCCGACCAGTCAGACCGGCCCGCCCGGGCGGAGAAGGCCGGTCTCGGCGCCGCCGAGGCCGCCGGCCGGGCCGCCGCCCAGGTCCGGGCGATGACCGGGCGCAGCCCCGAAGGCGTCACCTCGGTGGAACGGACCGAGGACGGCTGGCGGATCGGCGTCGAGGTGGTGGAGAGCCACCGGATCCCCGACTCCACCGACATCCTGGCCGTCTACCGGGTGGACCTCGACCACGACGGGGACCTGCTCGCCTACCGCCGGGAGAGCCGCTACCCCCGCGGACGCTTCCCCGACCAGGAGGACCCGCCGTGAACACCCCCACCCCGTGGCGCGGCACCGGCGAGGTCCCCGCGTACCCCGGCACCTCCGCCGCCCCGCAGCCCGCCAACCTGGCCGACCTGCTCGAACGCGTGCTGGACAAGGGCATCGTGATCGCCGGGGACATCCGGATCAACCTGCTGGACATCGAACTGCTCACGATCCGGATCCGGTTGCTGGTCGCCTCGGTCGACAAGGCCAGGGAGATGGGCATCGACTGGTGGGAGCACGACCCCACCCTCTCCTCCGGCGACCGCCGCCGGGACCTCGAAGCGGAGAACCGCCGACTGCGCGAACGCCTCGGCGCACTCGAGGCCGCCCGCTCGCAGGACACCGCCGCCCCGGGGCTGGAGCCGGACCCGGACGCCGACGCCGACACGGATCCGGGGCAGGCGGACGAGCCGCCGAAGAAGCGCCCGGCCCGGAAGGGCACCGGCACCCGGCGGCAGCGGGAGGCGCCGTGACCTACACCTGGCTGTACGCGGTCGCCCCCGCCGACACCGGAGCGCCCCCGCCGGACACCCCCGGCGGCGTCGCCGGCGAACACCCCCGGACGGTCGGGGCCGGCGGCCTGCTCGCCGTCGTCGGATCGGTGCCCGGCCCGGACTTCGACGCCGACGCCCTGCAACGCCGCCTCCGCGACCCGCAGTGGCTCGAACCCGCGGTCCGCGCCCACCACCGGGTCGTCTCCGCCACCGCCGGCCGGGCCCTGCCGGTGCGCTTCGGCACGGTGTACCGCGACGACGACCGGGTCCGCGCCCTGCTGACGGCCCACGCCGACGCGTTCCGGACCGCCCTCGCCCGCGTCGCCGACCGCACCGAGTGGGGCGTGAAGGCCCACCTCGACCAGGCCCGCCTGGACCAGGCCCGCACGGAGGCGGAGGCCGCCACCGGCACCGGCGGCCCGCCGGACGACGACCGGCCGGGCACCGCCTACCTGCTGCGCCGCCGGGCCGCCCGCGACCGGGACACCCGGGACCTCGCGGACGCCGCCGCCCGCGCCCGACAGGTCCACCTGGCCCTGACCGGCCTCGCCGACCACAGCACCGAGCACCCGCCGCAGCCCCCGGAGGCGACCGGCGTCCGCGACCCGATGCTGCTCAACGGCGCCTACCTGGTGCACCGTTCGCGGGAGGCCGGGTTCGCCCGTGCCGTCCGCGACCTGCGGGAGCAGCACGCCCCCGTCCTGCGGCTGGAGCTCACCGGCCCCTGGCCCCCGTACTCCTTCGTCGACCTCCCGACCGGGGACGGCGCGCCGTGAGCACCCCGGACCGGTACCCGTCCCACCCGGAACCCGGCGTCGAGCCCGACTCCGGACTGCGGCAGCGCAACGTCGCGCTGGTCGACCTGCTCGACCGGGTGCTGGCCGGCGGCGTGGTGATCGCAGGGGAGATCACCCTCTCGATCGCGGACGTCGACCTGGTCCGGATCAGCCTGCGGGCCCTGATCGCCTCGGTCCGCTCCCTCGCCGCCGAACCGGCCGCCGAACCGGCCGTCGGACCGGCCGCCGGACGGGGGCGGGAACCGTGAACGGGCGGCCGCGCCGGGTGGAACTCGACCCCGAGGCGGTCGGGCAGGACCTCGCCGCGCTGGTCCTCGCGGTGGTCGAACTGCTCCGGCAGTTGATGGAGCGTCAGGCGTTGCGCCGGATCGACCAGGGCGACCTCGACGACGAACAGGTCGAGGAGCTCGGCCTGACCCTGATGGCCCTGGAGGACCGGATGGCGGAACTCCGGGAGCACTTCGGCCTCACCCCCGAGGACCTGAACCTCGACCTCGGCCCGCTCGGCCCGCTGCTCTCCACCGAGTGACGCCCGCGCCGGACGCCCCGAGCGGCGGGCCGCCGCTCAGGAGGCCCGCTTGAGGTTCAGGAGGTTCAGGAGGCCCGTTTGAGGTTCCGGCGGGGGCGGGCGGCGGCCTTCAGCGCGTACTGCAGCTGGTCGCGCGTCATGGTGGACCGGTGCGGGACCCCGAGCGCGGCGGCCCGCCGGTAGAGCTCGGTCTTGCTGAGCGAAGCGAGGTCCTCCACCGCCTCCGCGGCCTCCTGCGCCCCGGCCTTCCCCGGCTTCGCGGCCCGCTTCGGCTCCGCGACCCGCTTCGGCTCCGCGGCGCCTCTGGACGCTGCCCGGCCCCGGCCGCCACCGCCCCCTCCGTTCCTGCGCCCGGTGCCGCCGCCCTTCGCGCGGGCCTCGTCGAGGCTGCGGCGCAGGACGTCCATCAGCTCGGTCGCTTCGGTGGCCTCGGGTTCGGCCCCGGCGGACAGGGTGATCTCCCGGCCGTCGGCCTTCGCCTCGACGAGCGCCCTGACCCGCTCCTCGTAGGTGTCGTGGTAGTCGTCCGGGTGCCAGTCCACGGCGAGCATGCCGATCAGCTGCTCGGCGGTGGCGAGTTCGGTCCGGTTGAAGTCCTTCCGCCGGGCGGGCAGGTCGGGGACTTCCTGCTGCGGGTCGCGCAGTTCGTCGGCCCAGTGCATGGTGTGCAGTTCGAGGAGCCCGTCGGCGGAGTCGACCGCGGTCAGGTACTCCCGGCCGCGCATCGAGAACACGGCGATCCCGGCCCGGTGGGAGTGGACCAGCGCCTCGACCAGGAGCTGGTAGACCTTCGCGGCCGTGGGGTCGGCGGGGCCCAGGTAGTAGGTCTTGTCGAAGAAGACCGGATCGATCTCCGCCAGGTCGGCGAAACCGTTGATCTCGATGGTCCGGGACCGCCCGGGGGAGATCTCCTCCAGTTCGGCGGGCTCCACCACCACGTACTGCCCCTCGGCGAGTTCGTAGCCCTTGACGATGTCCTCGAACGGCACCTCCTCGCCGGTGCGCTCGTTCACCCGCCGCTGCCGCACCCGGTCGGTGGTGCCGCGCTGCAACTGGTGGAAGCGCACCGTGTGGGACTCGGTCGCCGGGTACAGCGCCACCGGCAGGCTCACCAGCCCGAACGTCAGCGTTCCCTTCCACACCGGCTTGGCCATCGTGCTCACCTTCCTCCGCCGGCCCCGGTCCGCGGCCGTGCCGCCCGGGGCCGTCCCGTTCCTGCCGCGCGGCTGCCCGGTCCGGGCCCGGCCCACACCCGGGACCGGGCCCGACGGGGTGTCACGCGGCCCGCACCTGCGCCGCCGCACGTTCCGACCGGCCCACCCGGACCAGCGCCGCCGCCAGCCGCGCGCAGTCCTCCGGCGGCACCAGCCGGGCCAGCCCGCGCGGCGTGCCGGGCAGGCCCAGGTCCCGGGCCGTCCGGCACACCCGGGCGTCGAAGGACGGGCGCAGCCAGGGCCACACCGCCTGGGCCTCCCGGCAGAAGATGTCCGCGCCGACCGGGCCGATCCGCGGCACCTCCCGCAGCAGGCCGCGCAGCGCCTCCGGGTCGCCGTCCGCCGCCGCCCCCGCCCGGCGCAGGTCGCCGCGCCAGCGGTCCAGCACCAGCCGCGCCCCGTCGCCGAGCGCGGTCGCGGTGCTCTCGTCGTACCGCACGTAGTGGGCCCGGCCCAGCGCGTCCACCCGGTCCTGCCAGCCGGAGCCGGCCATCGCCCGCGGGGTGCGCAGCCCGGCCCGGAACAGCTCCCGGGCGGCCGCGGTGGCCGTGTCGGCGCGGATCCGGACCGAGCACAGCACGGTGAGCACCAGCAGCCGGTACAGCGGCGCGGGCTTGTCGCGCAGCGTGATCCCGGCCTCCTCGGCGTACGTCCGGCCGTACCCGTCGAGCAGCGCGGAGACGGTCGCCCGAGTCGTCATCCCGATCCACCTCGCCTTCCCCCCGCACCCCCTCACCACCGTGGGCGCCCCGGCCCGGCCCCGCCACCCCGCACGGACCGGGCCCCGCCACCCCGCACGGGCAGGTCGAGCGGGTCGAAGGGCCGGGGGAGGGCGGGACGGGAAACGGTGTCGGCGATGGCAGGGGCCTCCTGTGGTCCGGCCAGGCGAACTCCCGGCGGACCGCGGCCGGATGACGGGCGGCCGGACGCGGCGGCGCCCCGTCCCCACCGGCGGCGGTCCGGCCGTGCCGGCGGCGGTGGCGGCGGTGGCGGCGCAGCGCGTGGCCCCGGCCGGAAGGGCGTCCGCGGCTGCCGTTCCCAGCGGGCCGTGCGCACGGACCAGGGCGTGCAGCAGCGCGGTGGGCGGCGTTCCCGCAGGTCAGGGCGGTCTTATCGCCGGTGAAAACCGTCATCGGTGCAGCCTTTGCCAAGGTGCGCGGCGGTGCGCTTCACTTCCCCGCGTCGAACGAGCGGGACGGGGAGGGCAGGGCCATGGGTGCGGAGCACGACCACGGGCACGGCGGGCGGGGCGGGGCCGACCGGCACGACCACGGCCACGGCCACGGGCACGGCGGTCACGACCACGGCGGCGGCGGGCACGACGGGCACGACGGGCACGCGCACGGGGTGGCGGCCGACGCCGACCGGCGCTGGCTGGCCGCCGCGCTCGCGCTGATCTGCGGCTACATGGCGGTGGAGGTGTCGATCGGCCTGGCCGTCGGCTCGCTGGCGCTGCTGTCGGACGCGGCGCACATGCTGACCGACGCGGCCTCGATCGTGCTGGCCCTGGTGGCGATGCGGCTGGCGGCCCGGCCGGCCCGGGGCGGGTTCACCTTCGGGCTCAAGCGGGCGGAGATCCTCTCCGCCCAGGCCAACGGGCTGACGCTGATCCTGCTGGCGGCCTGGCTGACGTACGAGGCGGTGGAGCGGCTGATCAGCCCGCCGGCGGTGTCCGGTGCGCCGGTGCTGTTCACGGCGCTGGCGGGCATCGCGGTGAACGTCGCCGCGGCCTGGTGCCTCTCCCGGGCCAACCGCACCTCGCTGAACGTCGAGGGCGCCTACCAGCACGTCCTGAACGACCTGTTCGGGTTCGTCGCCACCGCCGTGGCCGGCCTGGTCGTGCTGACCACCGGCTTCGCCCGGGCCGACGCGATCGTCTCGCTGGTGGTCGTGGTGCTGATGGTCAAGGCCGGGTGCGGGTTGCTCAAGGAGTCCGGCCGGATCTTCCTGGAGGCCGCCCCGGCCGGCGTCGACCCCGACGCGATCGGCGACGCCATGGTCGCCCGGCCCGGTGTCGTCGAGGTCCACGACCTGCACGTCTGGCAGATCACCTCCGGCCAGACCGCGCTGGCCGCGCACGTCCTGGTCGCGCCCGAGCGGGACTGCCACGCGGTGCGCGAGGACCTCGAACGCGAACTCGCCGCCCGCGACGGCATCACCCACACCACCCTCCAGGTCGACCACGCCGCCGCCGAGCTGCTCACCGTCGGCGCCGCCGCCCCGAGCCATCCGGACGGCCACTGCGCCGAACCGCACGGCGCCGTCCACCGCGAGGAACCCCACGCCCACTGAACCGGCCCGCCCGCCCGCGCGTGCGCCGGTCCGTGCCGACCCGTGCCACGCAGGGTGAGCGCCCGCGCCGGACCGTGCGCCGCCCGAACGCGCTGACGGACCGTCACATTCCGTTCTACCAGCGGGTTTTACTCGCCGTTGAATCTCCGGAAAACCAGTACGCGGTGACGGTCCGTACGTAAGCTGGAACGGACGGAACGGCGGCCGGATCGGGCGGACGCCGGGGGAGGCGGCGATGACCGGGCGGCGGACGACACGGGGCGGACGCCTCGTCGTCCTGCTGGCCGCCCTCCTCGCCGCCGTGCTCACCGTCCTCACCGCCGGGCCGTCGGCCGCCCAGGCCCAGACCCGGACACCCCGACCGCCGGCCTCCGCCGCCGCCGAGGAGCACCTGGAGGGCGCCCCCCACCAGGAGACCCCGGCCCCCGCCGGCCGCTCCGTCGGCCGGCACCGGGCCAACGGCGGCCCGCCCGCCCGTCCCCCCGCCCGGCCCGGGGGCACCAC
>NZ_JOGH01000127.1:0-18717 GCF_000721345.1 Kitasatospora sp. NRRL B-11411
GGCGGACGGCGCCGGGGGTGGGGAACGTCCAGGCGGGCAGGGGTTCGCGGGCGGCCAGCCAGGGGGCGGGGATGCCGGCGGTGCCGGTGCGGGCAGCGACCACGCCGCCGGTGATCGCGGCGACGGTGTCGACGTCGCCGCCCGCGCCGATCGCGGCCCACAGCGCGGACGGGTAGTCGGCGAGCCAGTGCGCGGCGCACCACAGCGCGTACGGGACGGTGTCGGCGGCGCTGGTGCGGCTGCCGTTGCCGAGGACGGCGGCCGCGGCCCGGGGGTCGGTGCGGTCGGTCAGCGCGGCGGCCTCGGCCAGGCCGCGGCGGACGGCGCCGTGCGGGGTGAGGTCGGCGACGGCCTGCAAGTAGCGTGCGGGGGTGGTGGGTTCGGTGCGGGCGCGGACGGCGAGGGCGGCGGCGACGGCCACCGCGACGGCACCGTCCACGGCCTGCGGGTGGGTGTGGGTGGTCACGGCGGTGTCGGCGGCGGGGCGGACGGCGGCGGCCGGGTCCTCGGCGTACCGGGCGCCGAGCGGGGCCACCCGCATGGCCGCGCCGTTGCCGAACGAGCCCTGGCCGTCGAAGAGTTCGGCGGCCAGGCGGCGGGCGTCGCCGCCTTCCCGGATCAGCCGGAGCAGCCGGTTGGCGGCCGGTCCGTAGCCGCGGTCGAAGTCGTGCCGGCGGGCGAAGGCGTGGGTGAGGTCGAAGGTGTCGATCGTGCCGCGTTCGCTCTGGGCGGCGTACACCGAGCAGGCCATCTCGGTGTCGTCGGTCCACGGCCACGGGCCGGGCGGTGCGGTGCGGGCGTCGAGGTGGGTGCGGGCGGTGTCGGGCACGAAGAACTGGGCGCCGAGCGCGTCGCCGACGGACAGGCCCTGGAGGGCGTCGAATGCGGGGCCGCGGTGCGGGAAGGAGTCAGTCATACGTGCCCCATCGGAGCGCGCGGGCGGGCCGGATGTCAAGACCCGGCCCGGCCCGGCACGGTCGGCTCGGGTCGGGTCGGGTCGGCTCGGTCCGGCCGAGGCGACCTGCGATGATCGGACGGTACGGCCGTCGTACGCGAGAGGTGGTTCCCCATGGTCGGTGCGGTGCTGATCGTCGTCCTGCTGCTGGTGCTGGGCGGGTGCGGCTGCGTGGTGTGGGCCGAGCGCGGCGGCCCCGGCTGGGTGCGGGGCGTGGCCCGGGTGACGCTCGGTGCGGGCGGCGCGGTCCGCTGGGCGCACCGCAACCGGAAGCGGCAGCTGGTCCCCGGTGACTCCGGCAGCACCGGCAGCACCGACGGGGACGGCTGACGGACGGTCAGCCGGTCGGGGGCGTCGGTCAGTCGGTCGGGCCGGTCGGGCCGTCAGCCGGTCAGGCCGAGCGGGTCGGGGGCGTCGGTGAGCAGGTCGGGGCCGTTCGCGGAGACCCGGTTGACGGCCGTCGGCACCGCCCGGACCAGGAGGTTGCCGTCGGCGGGGCGGTGCAGCAGGTCGTGCAGGTCGGCCCGGTCGGTGTTCGCCGGGTCGAGCCAGCTGTCGAGCTCGTCGCGGGGGACGAGCATCGGCATCCGGTCGTGCACCCGTCCGGCCCGGTCGGTGGCGTCGGTGGTCAGGATGGTGGTCGTCGCCAGCCAGGCCGCCGGGTCGTCCTCCGGCAGGTCGGCGTCCCGCCAGAACTCGTACAGCCCGGCCATCAGCATCAGTTCGCCGGTGGAGAGGAAGTACGGCTGCTTGTACGCCTTGCGGCCGTCGGCGGCGGGCACCTGGCGCCACTCGTAGTAGCCGTCGGCCGGGATCACGCAGCGCCGGACCGCGAAGGCCCGGCGGAACGAGGGCTTCTGGTCGACGGTCTCCGAGCGGGCGTTGATCAGCCGGGCCGCGCCCGACCGGTCCTTCGCCCAGGACGGCACCAACCCCCAGCGCAGCGGCCGCAGTTGGCGCGCCACCTCGCCGGTGTCGGCGTCCACCCGTTCCAGCACCGCGGCGACCCGGTCGGTCGGGGCCACGTTCCAGCTGGGCGCCAGGGCCTCGGTCGGATCCCAGTCGGTCACGCCGAGCAGGGAGGCCAGCTCGGCGGGTGGGGTGGTGGAGACGAAACGGCCGCACATGCGTCCCAGCCTGCCACCGACCCCCGACAACCGCACCCGCCGACACTCGGGCCGCAGGCCCGGGAGCGAGGAGCTCAGGAGTAGAAGTTGCGCTCCCAGCGGTGGCCGGCCAGCACCTTCAGCTGCTCCTCGCCGAGCGGGACCCCGTCGCCGACCGCCGCGTTGCGCTCGACGTTGCGGACCGAGCGCATGCCCGGGATGACGGTGGACACGGCGGGTGCGCTGAGCACGAACCGCAGGGCGGTCTCGGCGAGTTGCCCGTCGGTGATGCCCAGGTCCGCGGTGAGCGCGGCGACCCGGCGGGCCACCTGGGCGGGCCGGTCGTCGCGGAAGTAGCGGCGCCGGAAGTCGCCCTCGGGGAAGGTGCTGTCGGCGGTGATCCGGCCGGTCAGTCCGCCCTCGTCCAGGGCGACCCGGACGATCACGCCGACGCCGTGCTCCTCGCAGGCCGGGAACAGCTCGTCCAGCGGTGACTGGTCGAACACGTTGAAGATCACCTGCACCGCGTCCACCACGCCGCTGCGCACCAACTCGACGGCGCTGTGCGGCTCGTGGTCGTTGACCGAGACGCCGAACAGGCCGATCAGGCCCTCCTGCTTCAGCTCCTGCACGGTCTCCAGCCAGTCGCCGCGGCCCAGCCAGTCGTCGCTCCACACGTGGAACTGCAGCAGGTCGAAGCGCTCCAGGCCGCTGGCCTCCAGCGAGGTGCGCAGGCTCTCCCGGATGTGCGCGCCGGGGAAGGTCTCGGCCGGGTCGACCCCGCGCCGGGCGGGCCACTGCCGGTTCAGCGGCGGCACCTTGGTCGCCACCCGCACCCGTTCGCCGTTGGCCGCCCGCTCCCGCACCACCCGGCCGACCAGCCGCTCGCTCTCCCCGTAGCCGCGGGCGGTGTCGATGAAGTCCACCCCGAGGTCGATCGCCCGGTGCAGCGCCGCCAGCGACTCGTCCTCCCGGGCGCCGACCCAGTTGGACGCCCCGATCCCCCACGCCCCGTACCCGACCTCCGACACCTCGACGCCGCTGCGCCCGAGCTTCCGGTACTTCATCCGTGGTCCTCCTGGTTCGAGCCGGCCGTTCCGGGACGGGACCCTAGGCGGCGGGGCGGGCGGGCGCCAGGGGATTACGGGGCGGCGACGTCGACGGTGCCGGCCTGGTGGACGGGGCCGTGGAAGGTGCCGCCGCCGATCTCGTTGCGGGGCGCGGGCCGGGTCATGACCGGGCTACGGGGCGTTGTTCCCCGGGGCGGGTGTGCCGTGCTGGTGGAGTTCGCCGACCTTGCCCTGGATCGTGATGCCGTGGAAGGTGCCGCCGCTGATCACGTTGTGCAGGGTGTCGCCGTTCAGGGCCGACCGGGCCTGGTCGTGCCAGCGCTCCAGTTCGGGGCCGAACTCCGGTTCCAGCGCGGCCCGGACGGCCAGCGCGGCGTTCAGGCGTCCGGCGAGTTCGGCGTTCTGCGGGTCGCCCTCCAGGGCCACCAGTTCGGCCTCGCCGCTGCTGACGGCGGCGGCGGCCGCGTGCTGGAAGGGCCGCCGGACGAGCGCGGTCAGGCTGCGCCAGCACTGCTTGCCGACCTCCCCTCCCGCGCCTCCGGCCAGTGCCGCCAGCACTCCCAGCGAAATCGGGTCCATCGTCCGCCCCTTCCCCTCCGGCTGCCGCCCTGGTCGGGCGGCTTGTCACATTACACTCCGCTACGTGCCCCTCACCTGCGATTCGCAAGCCCCGGCCCGCCGATGACGGCCGCCGACCCGCTCGCCGTGCTCGGCCCGTACTTCGCCGTCCGCACCGGCCCGGCGCCGCCGCCGGGTTTCCGGCCGCTGGCCGAACTGTACGACGCCCGGGGGCCGTTGGCGGCGCGGATCGCCGAGGTGGCGCGGGTGCTGCGGACGGGCGAGCCGCGGGTGGCGGCGTCGACGGCGCACCTGGGGCTGGCGGCGCGGCTGTGGTCGGTGGCGCTGGGGGCGGCGGTGGCGACCGGGCGGGTGCCGGACCTGGCGGGGGCGTGGTTCGCGCTGCCGCCGCAGGGGCCGTTCGACCTGTGGGTGCCGGCGGCGGACGGGCCGGCGGCCACCGCCGGGGCGCTGGAAGGGGCGGTGCTGGACGGGCAGTTGGCGCCGCTGGCGGCAGCCGTCCGCGCCGTCGTGCCGCTCGCGCCGGGCCTGCTGGCGGGCAACGCGGCGTCCGCGCTGGTGGGGGCGGCCCGGCAGTTGGGGACCGTCCCGCAACTGCGGTCCCCGGCGGCCGCGTTGGCGCGGGAGCTGCTGGCCGGTCCGGCGCTGGCGGGCACCGGACGGGCGACGGCGCCCGGCGGGCCGTTGGGGTTCCGCCGGGCGTCGTGCTGCCTGTACTACCGGACGCCGTCCGGCGGCCTGTGCGGTGACTGCGTGTTCACCCGGCCGCCGGGAGGGTGAACTTCAGCCGCGGGCGGCCAGGTTGAGCGCGATGTCGATGATCATGTCCTCCTGGCCGCCGACCAGGCGGCGGCGCCCGCACTCCATCAGGATGTCGCGGATGTCGACGCCGTACTGCCCGGCGGCCCGTTCGGCGTGCCGCAGGAAGGAGGAGTAGACGCCCGCGTAGCCGAGGGTGAGGGTCTCCCGGTCGACCCGGACCGGGCGGTCCTGGAGCGGGCGGACCAGGTCGTCGGCGGCGTCCTGGAGCTTGAACAGGTCGCAGCCGTGCTCCAGTCCGGACAGGTCGGCGGCGGCGACGAACGCCTCGATCGGGCAGTTGCCCGCGCCCGCGCCGTGCCCGGCGAGCGAGGCGTCGACCCGGACGGCGCCGTGCTCGACGGCGGTGAGCGAGTTGGCGACCGAGAGCGAGAGGTTCTCGTGGGCGTGGATGCCGATCTCGGTGCCGGGGTCGAGGACGTCCCGGTAGGCGCGGACCCGGGCGGCGGTGTCGTTCATGGTGAGCCGGCCGCCGGAGTCGGTGACGTAGACGCAGTGCGCGCCGTAGCCCTCCATCAGCTTGGCCTGGCGGGCGAGTTCCTCGGGCGGGGCCAGGTGGGAGAGCATCAGGAAGCCGGAGACGTCCATGCCGATCTCGCGGGCGGCGGCGATGTGCTGCGCGGAGATGTCGGCCTCGGTGCAGTGGGTGGCGACCCGGACCGAGCGCACGCCGAGGTCGTAGGCGCGCTCGAGCTCGTGGATGGTGCCGACGCCGGGCAGCAGCAGGGTGGTCAGCCGGGCCCGCTTGAGCACCGAGGCGGCGGCCTCGATCCACTCCCAGTCGCTGTTCGAGCCGGGCCCGTAGGTGAGCGAGCCGCCCGCGAGGCCGTCGCCGTGGGCGACCTCGATGGCGTCGACGCCCGCCTCGTCGAGCGCGGCGACGATCCGCTTGACGTCGGTGGGGGTGATCCGGTGGCGGACGGCGTGCATGCCGTCGCGCAGGGTGACGTCCTGGACGAAGATCGGGGTGCTCACGGCTGGCCTGCCTTCCGGGCTGCGATGCGCTCGGCCACCCGCAGGGCGGCGGAGGTCATGATGTCGAGGTTGCCCGCGTACGCCGGGAGGTAGTGCGCGGCGCCCTCGACCTCCAGGAACACCGACACCTGGTGGGTGGGGCGCGGGGCGCCGTCGGCCAGCAGGGTGTGCACGGGCTGGTCGGCGTCGACGGGGGTGATCTGCACCTGCTGCTTGAGCCGGTAGCCGGGCACGTAGCCGGCCACCTCGGCGACCATCTTCTCCACGCTGCGCCGGATCTCCTCGCGGGTCTCCTCGTCGGGGGCGTCGACCAGGGCGAAGACGGTGTCGCGCATGATCAGCGGCGGTTCGGCCGGGTTGAGGACGATGATCGCCTTGCCGCGTTCGGAGCCGCCGACCTCGACGATCGCGGCCGAGGTGGTCTCGGTGAACTCGTCGATGTTGGCGCGGGTGCCGGGCCCGGCGGAGCGGCTGGCGATCGAGGCGACGATCTCGGCGTAGCGCACCGGCGCGACCCGGGAGATCGCGGCGACCACCGGGATGGTGGCCTGGCCGCCGCAGGTGACCATGTTGACGTCGGGCGCGTCGAGGTGGTCGTCCAGGTTGACGGCGGGGACGACGTACGGGCCGGTGGCGGCCGGGGTGAGGTCGATCAGCCGCTTGCCGTACGGCAGCAGCCGGTTCGCGTGGTGCTGGTGGGCCTTGGCGGAGGTGGCGTCGAAGACGATGCCGATCTCGTCGAACTCGGGGAGGGCGATGAGCCCTTCGACGCCTTCGGCGGTGGTGGTGAAGCCGAGGCGGCGGGCCCGGGCCAGGCCGTCGGAGTCGGGGTCGATGCCGACCACGGCGCCCATGTCGAGGTGCTGCGAGGTCCGCATCACCTTGATCATCAGGTCGGTGCCGATGTTGCCGGACCCGATGATCGCAACCTTGGTCCTGGTCATCGCTGTGCTCCTTCGGTGGGTCCGCTGAGGGTGAACCGGACGGTGCCGAGCGGGGCGACGACCGCTTCGACGGTGCTGCCGGGTGTGATGGCGCGCATCGGGCCGAGCGCGCCGGAGAGCACGACCTGCCCGGCCCGCAGCGGGTCGCCGAGGTCGCGGGCCTGGCGGGCCAGCCACTGCAGGGCGAGCAGCGGGTCGCCCAGGCAGGCGGCGCCGTCCCCGGTGGAGACCTGCTCGCCGTCGACGCTCATGGTCATGGCGGCTTCGCGCGGCTCGAAGGCGTCCGGTCCGTCCAGGCGGCGGCGCTCGGTGCCGAGCACGTAGGCGCCGGCGGAGGCGTTGTCGGCGACGGTGTCGGCGAAGCTGATGTCCCAGCCGGCGATCCGGCTGGCGCAGATCTCGATCGCGGCGACCGCGTGGTCGACGGCGGCCCTGACCTGCTCCGGCGTGAGGTCGCCGTCGGCGAGGTCGGCGCCGAGGACGAAGGCGATCTCCGCCTCGGCGCGCGGCTGGAGGATCGATCCGGCCGGGACGGCGGCCCCGTCCGGGTACTGCATGTCGGCGAACAGGACGCCGAAGTCGGGCCGGTCGACGCCCAGTTGGGCCTGGACGGCGGGCGAGGTGAGGCCGATCTTGCGCCCCGCCACCCGGCCGCCGGCGGCGGTGCGGGCCCGGACGACGCGCTGCTGCACGGCGTAGGCGGCGTGCACGTCGGTGCGGCCGATCAGGTCCCGCACGGGCGGGCACGGGACGCCGGCGGCCTGGGCGGCGAGGAGGCGGTCGGCGGCCGCGGTGACGGCGTCCGCCGGGGCCGGGGTGGGGTGGCTCATCTGGTGCTCCGGTGGCCTCAGTGGTGGGTGACGAAGTCGGTCACCAGGCGGTTGAACTCGTCGGCGTGCTCCAACTGGGCCCAGTGGCCGCAGCGGTTGATCAGGTGCGCGCGGGAGTTCGGGATGTTGGCGGCCAGGAAGAGGGTGGACTCGAAGGAGACCACCCGGTCGTCGCGGCCGTGGATCAGCAGCGCGGGCGCGGTGATCCCGGAGACCTTGGCCAGGTCGAGCCAGATCGGGATCGGCGCCTTCGGGGCGACGGCGGCGATGTTGGCCAGGTGCTCGGGGCGGCGCAGCGCGGCCTCGGAGCGCAGTTCGCACAGTTCGGGGGTGGCGAACCGGGCCTTGTCGTAGACCATGATCTCGACCAGTCGGCGCATGCCCTCGGGCGAGGCGTCGGAGTAGGTCTGGTACATGATCTTCAGGCCCTCGGTGGGGCCGCCGCCCGCGCCGAACAGGAAGGGCTTCATCTGGATCGGCGGGCCCATCGTGATCAGGTGCGAGACCCGCTCGGGGCGCTCGGCGGCCAGGCGCAGCGCGGTGTGGCCGCCCATCGAGTTGCCGACGAACGCGGCCTTCTCGATGCCCATCGCGTCGAGCAGTCGGCAGACCGCGTCGACGTGGTCGTAGTCGGCGAAGTCGACCGGGTCGGACTCGCCCCAGCCGGGCAGGTCGGGGGCGATCACCCGGAAGTGCCGGGAGAGCGCCTCGACGTTGGGCGCGTAGTTGCTCCAGCCGGTGGCGCCGGGGCCGCCGCCGTGCAGCAGCACCACGGGGTGGCCCTGCCCGGCCTCGTGCACCCGGATGTTCCAGTCGGGCGTCCGGACGAACTTCGCGATCTCGTGCGGCTCCAGTGCCATCAGTGCTCACTCCCGGGGAGGTGGTTGGTGCGGGGGGCCCGGCCGAGCAGTTCGTGGACGAGCTCCGGCGGGCGGTGGCCCCAGCTGTGCAGGCGGTCGAGGGTGGTGACCTGCCAGGTGGCCTCGTCGATCAGCAGGCCGCCCCAGCCGTACTCGACCGAGAAGCCGGACGGGGTGCGGACGTAGAAGCTGAACATGTGGTCGTTGGGGTGCATGCCGAGCGTCATCTCGAAGGGCTGCCCGGCGTCCATGCAGCGGTCGTAGGCGCGGCCGACGTCGCGGATGTCGGTGACCTCGACCATGAAGTGGTGAACCTTCTTGGGGTGCGGCATGTCGCCGAACGCGACGCTGTGGTGGCGCGGGTTGCAGTGCAGGAAGATCAGGTCGGCGAAGACGCCGGGCGCCAGTTCCTCGACGATCCGGTCGCTGATCCGGAAGCCGAGCAGCCCCTCGTAGAAGGCCAGGTACTCCGCGCGCTCGACGCCCTTGGACAGCAGCACCTGGTGGCCGGCGCCGCCGGTGCCGGTGACGAAGGAGCCGAGCAGGGCGTCCGAGCGGAACGGGGTGGCGGCGTCGGCGAGGCCGGTGACCAGTTCGACCGGGTTGCCCATCGGGTCGGTGACCTGCACCAGCCGCTCGACCCGGCGGGCGGCGGCCAGTTCGGCGCCGCCCTCGGTGACGGGGACGCCGGCGGCGGTGAGCCGGTCGACCAGGGCGTCCAGGGCCTCGTCCGAGGCGACCTGGTAGCCGCTGGCGACCAGGTCGTCGGCGGGCCCCTCGGTGACGATCCAGCGGTGCGCCTTCTCGTCGGTGCGCAGCGTGAAGCCGTCGGCGGTGCGCTCGCCGACCTGCATGCCGAGCAGTGTCACGCCGAAGTGCTCCCAGTCGGCGAGGTCGCCGACCTCGTACACGACGTAGGCGAGTTCCTGCACTCCCGTCACGGGTGTCTCCTTCTCCGGTTTCTTCGGTTTCTCCGGTGGCCGCGTCACAGCGCGGGGACGGTCAGGTCGGGGTCGGCGGCGGCGACGAACTTGTCGGGGCGGACGGCGACCGCGCGGGCGCCGTAGCGGGCCAGCCACGGGAGCAGGGTGTCCTCCAGGTCGACCAGTTCGCCGGAGCTCCGGGTGTGGGCGGTGCGGGGGCGGACGGCGAGGTAGCGGGCGCCGAGGGCGTCCCAGCCGGCCTTCTGCTCCGGGGTGAGCAGGCCGGCCGGGTCGAGGTCGGCGCCGAGCAGCACGAAGCCGTCGGGGAGCAGGTCGTCGAGGCGGGCCATCGTGCCGACGGTGTCGCCGCAGACGGGCTGCGGGAGCATCCGGCCGACGGCGCTGGCGTCGCCCTGCGCGCCGTGCAGCCAGCCGGCGGCGAGCACGGGCGGGGCGGTCAGCGGGGGCTCCCAGGGGGTGACGGTGTCCGCGGGGACGGTGTTCATCGCCGCGATCTCCTCCTCGGTGGCCTCCTGCTTGATGACCCGGCCGAGGCCGACGGCGAGGCGGGTGTAGAAGTCGGCGCTGGGGCGGCGTTCGGCCTCGTAGGTGTCGAGCCAGCGCGCGTCGAGGGTGCCGTCGAGGACGCGGGCGAGCTTCCAGCCCAGGTTGTGGGCGTCGCGCATGCCGGTCTGCATGCCGGCGCCGGCCCAGGGCGGCATCAGGTGGCAGGCGTCGCCGGCCAGGAAGACCCGGCCGCGGCGCCAGGTCTCGGCGGCCCGGACGTGGTGGCGGTAGAAGGCGTACTGGTGGATGTCGACGTCCTCGGCGGTGACGCCGAGGGCCCGCAGCAGCGGCCAGACCTGCTCGTCGGTGGCGAAGTCGGCCTCGGTCTCGTCGGGCTTGAGCGGGATCTCCCAGCGGTGGTTGCCGGCGGAGAGCGCGATGTCGACGACGGGGCGTTCGCGGTCGGTCCAGAAGGTGAGGAAGTCGCGGTCCGGCCACCAGCGCTTGACCTTGCAGTCGATGACGATCCACAGCGTCTCGGCGGTGTCGCCGAGCATCGGGACGCCGAGCAGCTTGCGGGTGGCGCTGGAGCCGCCGTCGGCGGCGATCGCGTACCGGGCGCGGGTGGTGGTCTCGGCGCCGCTCTCCCGGTCGCGGGCGGTGACCGTGACGCCGTCGGCGTCCTGTTCGACGGCGGTGACCTCGGTGCCGTAGCGGACGTCGAGGCCGGGCAGTTCCTCGGCGCAGCGGCGGAGTTCGGCCTCCATGGCGGGCTGGTAGATGTTGTAGAAGCGCGGCTTGGTGTTGCGGGTGCCGAGGGTGGACGGCGGGTGCTCGACCCGCATGACCTCGTGGCCGGCGTAGGTGACCCAGCGCAGGGCGCGCTGCGGCTCGATCACCTGCTCGATCCGCCGGTCGATGCCGAGTTCCTGGAAGATCCGCATCGTCCAGTCGTTGACGGTCACCGCGCGGGCCCGGGCGTAGATGTCCCGGTCCCGTTCGAACGCGGTGACGCGGGCGCCCTTGGCGGCCAGGGTGAGCGCTCCGACCAGGCCGGTGGGGCCGTAGCCGATGACCGCCACGTCGGTGTCGTAGCCGGCTTGTCTGTCGTTGGTCATGCCGATCTCCAGTGATCGCTGCCTAACTTTTGGACCGATCGTTCCGTCCAATACTGCACGCTGGCACGTGTTCGACAGCACGTCAATAGGTCCGCGACGATCCGCCTACCGCCGGATATCCACCCCGGGCACCGCCGGGCGCCCTAAACTCACCGAGTGGAAAGTGGGACGAACACACCGGACAGGACGGCCAGCGAGGCCCCGCGCAGCACGGCGGGCCCGGCGGCAGGCGGGACGGCGGGCCGGACGGCGGCCGAGCCGCCGCTCAGGGAAGCGGCCGGAGAACCGACCGGCAACCGGCGCGGCCGGCGCTCGAAGGAGGAGATCCTCGACGCCACCGCCCGGGTGATGGCCCTACGGGGCTACGCGGGCACCACCATCTCGACCATCACCGCCGAGACCGGGCTCCCCCGCAGCGCGATCTACCACCACTTCCACTCCAAGGGCGGCCTGCTCTCCGCCGTGATGGCCCGCGGCGCCCGCGGCTTCTTCGCCGCCATGCGCGCCGCCCACGCCGATCCCCCCGCGGGCGGCACCCACCGCGAACGGATGGCCTGGTACCTCGACCGGACCGCCGAAGTCTTCGCCACCAACCCGGAGTTCATGCGGCTGCACTTCCTGCTGCTGCTCAGCGACGAGGCCGCCGAGGCCGAGGTCGCCGAGATGAACCAGCAGGTCCGCGACGAGGGCCGGGCCTACATGCGGGTGATGATCTCCGCCGCCTTCGCCGACCAGGGCCCCGAGATCGCCGAAGCCGTCGCCGCCGAACTCGACTTCTTCACCATCGCGGGCTTCGACGGCGCCTTCATCGCCTCCCAGGCCGACCCCGAACGCACCATCGCCGCCCAGATGGCCCGCCTCACCGACGCCATGGTCGCCCTCGGCGAGGCCGCCGTCGCCCGCCACAAGGCCCTCGCGGCGCAGTGAACCCGCCGCCCGGGCACCCGGAACCGATCACACCGCGCTTCCTGCTGGACCCCGACACCGGCACCCGCTACTTCTGGGCGGTCAACCCGCACTGCGCGAGCCGACCGCCACCCGGGCCCCGAGGACGGCCGGGGCCTCCGCCAGCGACGGGCCGTACCAGGTGAGGTGGCGGCCGGAGAGCAGCGCGTACGGCAGGCCGGGGAGGGCGTCGGGGCCGTCGGTGGCGGTGAAGCGGTAGGGCTCGTCCGGGAGGAGCAGCAACTCGGGCCGCAGCGACCGCAGTTCGTCGAGCGACAGGCGCGGGTAGCGGTCGGGGTGGCCGGCCGGGAGCAGGTCGACGCCGAGTCGGCGGAGCAGGTCGGCGGCGAAGGTGTCCCGGCCGAGGACCATCCAGGGGCGGCGCCAGATCGGGGCGACGGCCCGCACGGTGCGGGTCGGCGGGGCGAACGCCCAGGCCTGACGGGCCGCCACCAGCCAGCCTGGGCACGGGAGTTGCAGGGCGTCCACGAGCAGGCGGTGCAGCGAGTCGAGGGCCTGGTCGAGGTCGCGGATCCGGGTGGTCCAGACGGGCAGGCCCGCGGCGCGCAGCGCGGCCAGGTCGGGGGCGCGGTTCTCCTCCTCGTTGGCGACCACCAGGTCCGGGCGGAGCGCGCAAATGGCTTCCACCGCGGGGTTCTTGGTGCCGCCGATCCGGGCGACGTCCAGCCCGGCGGGGTGGGTGCACCAGTCGGTGGCGCCGACCAGCAGGCCGGGAGCGGTGACGGCGACCGCCTCGGTGAGCGAGGGGACCAGGGAGACCACGCGGCGGACGGTGCGCGGCAGGCGCACCTCGTTGCCCTCGTCGTCCGTCGACTGCCGCTGCCCGTCCATGCGGAAAACGCTAGCAGCGGCCGACGGGTGGACCCGCCGACCGCTGCTGGTGCATGTTGCTCCGGTGGTGCGTTACTTCAGGTACGGGCCGTCGGTGCCGATCTTGCCCGGGGCGGCGTTCTTGCCGCCCAGGTCGAGGACGTAGACCCGCAGGTTGCCCTTGCCGGGGGCGGCGATGGACATCGTGCCGTTGGTGACGGTGCGGACGTCGCCGGAGACGGCGTCCTTGTAGGTGCCGTTCGGGATGCCGGTGAAGGTGGCGGCGTCGGTGACGGTGACCAGGGCGAAGGAGTCGACGCCGCTGGCGGCGTCGGTGTAGCGGCGCTTGAAGGACATGCCGCCGCTGACGCCCTCGGTGGAGTACTGGCCCATCTGCAGGGCGGGGACCGCCCGGCGGATCTGGTTGAGCCGCTGCACCTGCTTGACCAGCGGCTGCTGGAGCGTGGTGGCGACGGCCCCGCTGGCCGAGGAGACCACCGAGAAGTCGGAGGCGGTGACGGTGCCCTCGACGTGGTCGCCGTAGTAGGCGCGGCCGGTGGTGGCGAGCGGGCAGGACGGGCCGCAGTCGATCTGCTTCCCGGCCTGGAACTCGATCTCGGAGCCGTAGTACAGGGTCGGGATGCCGCGGAAGGTCCACATCAGGGCCATGTTCTCGGCCCAGGCGTCGGTGCCGCCGGTGTAGCGCACGCTGGACTTGTTGGGCCCGTAGTCGTGGCTGTCCACGTACACCACGTTGTAGGTGGCGTCGTTGGTGGAGTCGTCGGAGTCCTTGCCGTTGCTGTACGCGTTGTGCGCGTCACCGAAGTTCATGTGCATCCGCATGTCGATGATGTTCATGCCGGAGAACTTCGAGTGGTCGGGCGCGTGGTAGGTGTTGCCGTCCAGGAAGGCGTTGGTGGACGTCGGCTGGTTGCCGGTGCCCAGCTGCTCCTCGTAGTTGTACTGGTCGAGGGCGGCCTGCACGTCGTCGCTGGTGTAGTCCTTGCGCTCCTTCCAGGTGTAGAACTGCGCGGAGTGGTTGACCGAGCCGCGGTTCCACTTGTCGTTGACGAACGCGGCGACCTCGCCGAAGACGAAGAAGTTCTGCGCCTTGGCCGGCCCCCAGTCCTGGGTGACCCGCTGCTGGATGGCGGGCAGGAAGCGCCGGTTCCAGGTGACCCGCGGGACGTGCACGGCGGTGTCGACCCGGAAGCCGTCCACGCCCATGTCGATGTACTTGTTGTAGGCGCCGATCAGGTAGTTCTGCACCTCGGCGTTCTCGGTGTTGAAGTCGGCCAGGTCGTCGGCCAGCCAGCAGGAGCGCGAGTCCTCGCCCTCCCAGTTCCCGATCCAGCACTGGTGGTAGTACTTGGACGGGAACATGCCCGAAGTGGGGCTCGGCCACTGGCAGTTGTAGATGGTGTAGCCCTCGGGGCTCTTGTACTGGGTCGGGGTGCCCCAGCCGACGCAGGTCTGCCCGGCGGGCTGGGTGGTCGACCACAGGTCGCCGTTGTAGTACGACTTGCCGCTCTTCGGCTCGACGGTCAGGCCGTCGTACTCGAAGCCGGGCTGCTTCTCGTCGTAGTACCAGGACCACTGGGCGTCCCGGACGCCGTACACGGTGGGCACGTACAGGCCCTTGGCGCCCCAGCGGGAGCTGTGGTTGTAGACCACGTCCTGGTAGATCTTGATGCCCTTGGCGTGGGCGGCGTTGATCAGGTCCTGGTAGGAGGCGCCGGCCGACTCCAGCCGCGGGTCGACCTTGTAGAAGTCGTAGCCGTGGTAGCCGTGGTAGTCGTAGTCGGAGCGGTTGAGCACCACCGGGGTGATCCAGATCGCCGAGAAGCCCAGGCCCTTGATGTAGTCGAGCTTCTGCACCAGGCCCTTGAAGTCGCCGCGGAACATCGGGTCGTTGTTGGCCGCGTTGCCGGACTTCACGTCCTGGTTGCCGCCCCGGTCGTTGGACGTGTCGCCGTCGTAGAACCGGGCGGTGAGCACGAAGTAGATCGGGTCCTTGCGCGGGTCGGTGCCGATCATCTCGCCGGGCTTGGCGGCCGGCGGGGCGTCACCGGTGGTGGCGACCGCGGCGGCGGAGGCCGCGGAGACGTTCCCGGCCGCGTCCAGCGCCTTCACCGTGTAGGTGTAGACGGTGCGCGCCTCCAGGCCGCTGTCCGAGTACACCGTCGAGCCGACGTTGATCACCGAGGTGCCCTTGGTGCCGCCGCTGCGGGTGACCTGGTAGCCCGTCACCCCGACGTTGTCGGTGGACGGCTCCCAGGTCAGCACGATCGAGGTGTCGGTGGCGTTGGCCGCCACGCTGCCCGGCGCGCTCGGCGCGGTGGTGTCGGGGACGACGGCCGCGCACGGGTCGGCGGCGTTCGCGGTGACCTTGCTGTTCTGCACGGTGCTGACGCCCGCCGGGACGACGTAGTTGGCGCCGTTGTTGTTGTCCCAGGTGCCGTTGCCGTTGTTGAACGTGGCCGCCATGGTGGCCGCCGAACCCAGGTCGACGGTGCGCTTGTACCAGCCGGGGCAGGCCAGTTGCATGCCGACGCCGGGCACCGCCGTCCACGACCCGCCCGCCGGGGCGTAGTGCAGGTTGACGATGCTCCAGCCGACCACCGCGGTCGAGTAGAACACGGTGGCGCTCTTCCCGGCCGGCGTGCTGCTGCTCGCGGACGGCGACGGCGAGGCGGACGCGGAGGCGGAGGCGCTGGCGGAGGCGGAGGCGGAGGCGCTCGGGCTGGGGCTGGGGCTGTCGGTGGCGCACGGCGCGGTGCTGCCCACGACGCCGTCCTTGACCGTCACCACGCCCGTCCCGAGGGCGTAGTTCTTCCCGCCGTTGTTGTCCCAGGTGCCGGAGCCGTTGTTGAACGTCGCCTGCAGCCCGGTGGCCGTGCCCAGGTCGACGGTCTTCTTCACCCAGTCCGTGCAGGCGGCCTCCATCGCCACGCCCGGCACGGTGGTCCAGGTGCCGCCGTTGGGGGCGTAGTGCAGGTCGTAGGCCGACCAGTTGCGGGTCTTGGTGTAGTAGTAGACGGTCGTGCTCGCGCCGGTCGACGACTGACCGGGGCTCGGGCTGGGGCTCGAACTCGGGCTGGCGGTACCGCCGTTGTCGGTGCCGCAGGGGTCGCTGTGGGCGATCACGCCGTCCTTGACCACCACGGTGCCGGTGCCCAGGGCGTAGTTCTTGCCGCCGTTGTTGTCCCAGGTGCCGGAGCCGTTGTTGAACGTCGCCTGCAGGCCGGTGGCGCTGCCCAGGTCGACGGTCTTCTTCACCCAGTCCGTGCAGGCGGCCTGCATGGCGGTGCCCGGCACGGTGGTCCAGCTACCGCCGTCCGGGGCCCAGTGCAGGTTGTACGTCGACCAGTTGCTGGTCTTGGTGTAGTAGAAGACGGTGGCGGTGTTGCTGCCCGCCGTGGTGTCGGTCGCCGCGCTCGCGGCGACGCCTGGTTGAGCCGTGGACAGCAGGCCGGCGGTGAGTGCCGCCACTGCGGTCAGTACGGCGGCGATGGGGCGCCGCCGGTGCCGTGCTCGTCTGGTCAAGGGAGTGTCCCTCGTACGGGGCCGCAGGCGGTGGGGAACTGCCTTGCGGCAGGGGGCGGGTGGGGGGGTTGCGCAAAAACCTGAAAGAACTTCCAGGAGGTTACTGAGACATGACCTGCCTGTAAAGACTCCTTGACGTCACCCATCGGCGGACATTCCGGCCGAAATCCGCCCCACTCTCCGAAAGATCTTTCCGCAAGTACCAATCCGGGCAGGGGAACTGGCGGCCCTTCACCCGCCCCCCTTCACGTGTCGCCCCTTCACCCGTCGCCCCGACCGCCCGTGGACGGCGGCTCGCGCAGCACGCGGGCCGCCGCCGCGGCCACCGTCCCGGTGAGCAGCGCGCAGCCGAGCAGCACCGCCCGCGGGCCGAACGCCCCGGCGAGGGCGCCCCAGACGGGGTTGGCGGCGGTCAGGGCCGCGCTCTGGACCAGGGCGAGGAGCGCCTGCACCCGGCCGAGGTGGGTCGCGGGGGCGCCCGCCAGGACGAGCGGGCCCAGGTGGCAGGCGAAGGCGCTCGAACCGGCCCCGACCGCCACCGCGGCCGCCGCCGCCCAGGCCGGGGACGGCGCCGACGCGAGCGCGGCGGTACCCAGCCCGGCGGCGGCCAGGCCCAGCGCGACCCCGCGCCCGGTGCGGCGCAGCACGCCCCAGCGGGCCACGGCCAGCGAGACGCCCAGCACGCCGAGCGCCTGTCCCCCGGCCAACAGGCCGGCCGCGCCCGCGCCCCAGCCGTGCGCCCGCACCAGCAGCGGTCCGAGCAGCCCGACCACCGGCAGCACCCCGGCCGCCGCGACGGCCGCCACCGGCAGCGCCGCCCGCAGGATCCGGCTCGCCCGCACCGCCCGCAGGCCGTCCGCCATCCCCGCGGGCAGCCCGCCGCCGGTCCGCTCCTGGGCCACCCGCAGCGGGAGCGTCACCGCGAGGACGGCGAGGAAGGTGGCCGCGTCGGCGACCGCCACCCCCGCCAGGCCGGTACCCGCGACCAGGAACGCGCCCAGCGGGGCGCCGAGCAGGACGGCCGCCTGGCCGCCCGCCTGCCGCAGCGCCAGGGCCCGGGGCAGTTGGCCCGGGGCGACCAGCAGGCGGGGCAGGGCGCCGCTCGCGGGGAGTTGGAAGGCGTCGACGGTGCCGATCAGCAGCGCGAAGCCGAGCAGCGTCCACGGGGTGCTGCCCGCCGTCCGGTCGACGGCCGCCAGCGCCAGCACGACGGCCAGCATCGCGGTGTCGCCGAGCAGCGCCGTGCGGCGGGCGCCGAACCGGTCCGCGACGGCGCCGCCGAGCAGCAGCAGGGCGGTGCGCGGCACGGTGACCGCGGTCAGCACCAGCCCGGCGGCCGTCCCGCCGTGCGCGGCGGCGGCCCAGCCGAGGGCGGTGGCGAGGGCGGCGTCCCCGGCGGCCGAGGCCCGGGTGCCGGCCAGCCACCACAGGTACGTCCGGGGCAGGGCGGCGGCAGAGGCGGTGGCGGTGGCGGTTTCCATGGCGGGCGACGGTAGGAGCCTCGACCCGGTCGAGGGCAAGTCCGGGCCCGGCGTGCCGTGGGGGTGCGGCCGGGGCGGGCGGCCAGACTGGCGGGATGTGCCACTACTGCGGGTGCCGCGAGATCCCGCTGATCAAGGACTTCATCCGGGAGCACGAGGCGGCCACCGACCTGACCGGGGAGATCGCCCGCCTGCTGGAGGCGGGCGACCCGGCCGCGGCGGGCGCGCTGCTGGCGCCGCTGGCCGCCGAACTGGCCTCGCACTGGCGGGGCGAGGAGGACGGCCTGTTCCGGGTGATGCGCGCGGACCCGGAGTTCGCGGCGTACATCGACGCCCTGGAGGCCGAGCACCGCGGCCTCGCCGAACTCCTCGCCGCCACCGACCTGGCCTCCCCCGCCGACCGGTCGGTCCTGCTGGCCGCCTTCGACGAGCTGCACGCGCACATCGCCAAGGAGGAGGACGGCCTCTTCCCGGCCTCCCTGATCGCCCTGACCGCCGCCGACTGGAACACCTCGATGGCCGCCTGGCAGGCCGCCCACCCCGACCGCCGCCCCGCCCCGCCCGGCTGACCTGATGACCTGATGACCTGATGACCGACCGACCGGCGTCCGTCCCCGCGCGTCCTTGCGCGTTCCCGTTCGGCGTCCGTTCCCGCACGCACCTGTTCGGCGCCCCCGCCCTGTGCGACCCTCTACTGACAGCACGTCTCATGACGCGGCGTCAGGTCGCGGGACACGGGGGTCTCATGAGCAAGTCGTCGGAGCGGGCACTCTTCGCGGCGGCCAGCGCCGCCCACCGCGTGCTCCACCACACCCTGGTCGAGGGCGGTCTGGCCCGCGACCTGCCCGCCGACGTGGCCGCCGCCGGCCCGGCGATGTTCGGCGTCCTGAACGCCTTCCTGCGCAACGTCATGGAGTACGTCTTCGAGGGCTCCGAGCCGGTCGAGCACATCCACGCCTACCTGCTCCAGCTCCAGCGCGCCTACCCCGTCGAGCTCCGGGTCCTCCAGCCGGAGCCGATGGCCGTCTTCGTCCAGGAGCAGATCGGCCCCGGCGCCCCGCCCCCGGGCCACTCCGGCTTCCCGGTCAACGACGCCGTCGTCTACCAGTCCCGGCTGATCGCCGAGTTCACCACCCGCTACGAGGGCTTCTCCCGCGACCAGGTGGAGCTCTACCTCCAGGGCGCGATCGCCCGCTACGTCACCGGCGGCTACTGAACCCCCCGCCCC
>NZ_JOGH01000128.1:0-17907 GCF_000721345.1 Kitasatospora sp. NRRL B-11411
TCCCCCTCCCCGCCGAAGGCGTCTCCCCCTCTCCCCGCCGGAGGCGCCCCCTCCCCGCCCCGCCAGGGGCGCGGGGAACTACGCGCAGCGGAAGAGCACACACAGAAGCCGCCCGGCCGAGGGAACTCCCCCGCCGGGCGGCTTCCGCCGTCAGCTACGCGTCGTACTCGTCCATCGGCGGGCACGAGCACACCAGGTTCCGGTCCCCGTACGCGCCGTCGATGCGTCGCACCGCCGGCCAGTACTTGTCCGCCGGGTTGACGCCCGCCGGGAAGACCGCCTCCTCGCGGGTGTACGGGTGCGCCCACTCGCCGGCCAGCATCGACGCGGTGTGCGGGGCGTTGCGCAGCGGGTTGTCGTCCGCCGCCCACTCGCCCGCGCCGACCTTCTCGATCTCGCCGCGGATGGCGATCATCGCCTCGCAGAAGCGGTCGATCTCGTGCAGGTCCTCGGACTCGGTCGGCTCGATCATCAGCGTCCCGGCGACCGGGAACGACATGGTCGGCGCGTGGAAGCCGTAGTCGATGAGCCGCTTGGCGATGTCGTCGACGCTGACGCCGGTCTCCTTGCTGAGCGGCCGCAGGTCGATGATGCACTCGTGCGCGACCAGCCCGCCGGGGCCGGTGTAGAGCACGGGGTAGTGCGGGGCGAGCCGCTTGGCGATGTAGTTGGCGTTCAGCACGGCCACCTGGGTGGCGCGCTTGAGGCCCTCGCCGCCCATCAGCCGGACGTACGACCAGGAGATCGGCAGGATCGCCGCCGAGCCCCAGGGCGCGGCCGAGATCGGCCCGACGCCGGTCGCGGGGCCGGCCTCGGCCTGCAGCGGGTGGTTGGGCAGGTACGGCGCGAGGTGCGAGCGCACCGCGACCGGGCCGACGCCGGGGCCGCCGCCGCCGTGCGGGATGCAGAAGGTCTTGTGCAGGTTCAGGTGCGAGACGTCCGCGCCGAACTTGCCGGGCTTGGCGAGGCCGACCAGCGCGTTGAGGTTGGCGCCGTCGACGTACACCTGGCCGCCGGCCTCGTGGACGAGCTCGCAGATCCGGGTGATCTCGGTCTCGAACACGCCGTGGGTGGACGGGTAGGTGACCATCAGCACGGCGAGCTGCTCGCGGTGCTGCTCGATCTTCGCCTTCAGGTCCTCGACGTCCACGTCGCCGTCGGCGAGGGTCTTCACCACGACGACCCGCATGCCGGCCATCGCCGCCGAGGCCGCGTTGGTGCCGTGCGCCGACGAGGGGATCAGGCAGACCTCGCGCTGGGTGTCCCCGTTGGCCCGGTGGTACGCCCGGACGGCCAGCAGGCCGGCCAGCTCGCCCTGCGACCCGGCGTTCGGCTGGATCGACACGGCGTCGTAGCCGGTGACCTCGACCAGCTGCTGCTCCAGCCCGCGGATCAGCGTCAGGTAGCCCTCGGCCTGCTCCACCGGCGCGAACGGGTGCAGCTGCCCGAACTCGGGCCAGGTGATCGGCTCCATCTCGGTGGTCGCGTTGAGCTTCATGGTGCAGGAGCCCAGCGGGATCATGCCGCGGTCGAGCGCGTAGTCCCGGTCGGAGAGCCGGCGCAGGTAGCGCAGCATGGCGGTCTCGGAGCGGTGGCTGTGGAAGACCGGGTGGGTGAGGTACTCGTCCTCGCGCAGCAGCCCGGCCGGCAGCGCGTCCGCGTCCTCGGCGACCTCGGCCGACACCCCGAACGCGGCGAACACGGCCGCCAGGTGCTCGCGGGTGGTGGTCTCGTCGCACGACACGGACACCCGGTCGCCGTCGACCTTGTGCACGTTGACGCCGCCGGCCAGCGCCGCGGCGACGACCTCGTCGGCCCGGCCGGGGACGACCGCCGTCACGGTGTCGAAGAACGCCCCGTGGGCGAGCTCGACGCCGCCCGCGCGCAGGCCCGCGGCGAGCGCGGCGGCGTAGCGGTGGGTGCGGCGGGCGATGTCGGCGAGGCCGTCGGGGCCGTGGTAGACGGCGTACATGGAGGCCATCACGGCGAGCAGCACCTGCGCGGTGCAGATGTTGGAGGTGGCCTTCTCGCGGCGGATGTGCTGCTCGCGGGTCTGCAGGGCGAGCCGGTAGGCGCGGTTGCCGTCGGCGTCGACGGAGACGCCGACCAGGCGGCCGGGCAGGTTGCGGGCGTGCTCGGCGCGCACCGCGAGGTAGCCGGCGTGCGGGCCGCCGAAGCCCATCGGGACGCCGAAGCGCTGCGAGGTGCCGCAGGCGATGTCGGCGCCGAGCTCGCCGGGCGAGCGCAGCAGGGTGAGCGCGAGCAGGTCGGCGGCGACCGCGACGACCGCGCCGAGCCCGTGCGCCTGCTCGATGACGGCCTTCAGGTCCCGCACCGCGCCGGACGCGCCCGGGTACTGGAGCAGCACGCCGAACACGCCGCGCTCGGCGATCCCGGCCGGGATGCCGTCGCTCAGGTCGGCGGTGACGACCTCGACGCCGGTCGGTTCGGCGCGGGTCTGGATCACGGCGAGGGTCTGCGGCAGGGTGTCCGCGTCGACCAGGAAGACGCCGGGCTTGTTCTTGGTGACCCGCCGGGCCAGCGCCATCGCCTCGGCGGCGGCGGTGCCCTCGTCGAGCAGCGAGGAGCCGGAGGTGTCCAGGCCGGTCAGGTCCGCGACCATGGTCTGGAAGTTGAGCAGCGCCTCCAGGCGGCCCTGCGAGATCTCGGGCTGGTACGGGGTGTAGGCGGTGTACCAGGCCGGGTTCTCCAGCACGTTGCGCAGGATGACCGGCGGGGTGAAGGTCCCGTAGTAGCCGAGGCCGATCATCGAGGTGAGGACCTGGTTGCGGCCGGCCAGTTCGCGCAGCTCGGCGAGCACCTGGGCCTCGCTGCGGCCGGCGGGCAGGCCGAGCGCGGTGAGGCTGCGGATGGCGTCGGGGACGGCGGCGTCGGACAGCTCGTCCAGGGAGGCGTAGCCGACCTGGGCCAGCATCTTCTGCTGGGCGTCGCTGTCGGGACCGATGTGGCGGTGCTCGAAGGGGCTGGCCTGCTCAAGGTCGCTGAGCGTCGGCTGGGCGTTCATGGGGGTCGGGCCTCCTGGTCGCGGACCGGCGGTGGTACGCACGCGGTCGGCGGCCGTGGGGGCGCCTGGGCGTACGAACCCGTCAGCCTCCCCCTCTGTCATCGGTACCTGAGAGCTTCGCACGACCGGGCCGGGGCCCGTCCGGCTTGCACCGTCGGCGAGGGCGGGGGCCGGTCGGCTCCGGTGCCGACGGTCCTGCCCTGCTTTCCAGAGTGACCTGTCCCGTTCGGTACGGATGCCTGAGAGATTCCGGGGAGGGGTTGCTCCTTCGGCGTCCCGCGTCCGGCCTGTTCGGGCCGGTTCGGGACTCTCCCGAGCGGGCTCGGCGGTCGCCTCCGAGGTTACCAGCGCGGGCCTCCCGGATCACCGGTGCGGCCCTGTGATCTGCCCCGGACGGCGGTGTCCGGAGTGCCGCCGTCCGTTACGTGCCGTTTGGTGTGGAGTGGCGGCCCGGCACGCTCCTCCGGCCGCCTCCGGACGGACCTTCCCAGGAGCAGCAGGACTGGAGGACAGCGTGCAGACCGATATCGATCCGCGCGACCTGATCGGACACAAGGCGGTCGACCGGAACGGTGACAAGATCGGCACGGTCGACGAGGTGTACCTGGACGACGCCACCGGCGAACCGGAGTGGGCGGCCGTCCGCACCGGGATCTTCGGCCGGGACGCCTTCGTCCCGCTGACCACCAGCGAGTTCTCGGGCGAGGAGCTGCGCGTCCCGTACGACAAGTCGCTGATCAAGGAGTCGCCGGACTTCGGCGTGGGCCAGCACCTCTCGCCGGCCCAGGAGCTGCAGCTGTACCGCTACTACGGGCTGGACACCGGCGCCGACGCCGGTTCGGGCCCGGCGGCGAAGCCCGCGGCAGCGGCAGCGGCAGCGGCGGCCGGGACGGCGGGGGCGGCGGAGGCCGCGAAGGAGCACCCGCGCCAGGAGCCCGCGCCGGCGCCCGCCGCAGCCGCTCCGGACCGCGACTTCGGCACCGTCGCCTCCTCCCCCTCCCCGACCCCGGCCCCGACCGCCGCCGCTGCCGCCGCACCGGCCGCCTTCACCGCGGCCAAGCCCCAGCAGGCACAGCAGGCCCAGCCCCAACCGCAGTCCCAGTCGCAGTCGCAGCCTCAGTCGCAGTCGCAGCCGGCCCCGGTGGAGCCGACCGCGCCGGTGGAGATCACCTGCCGCGAGGAGCGCATCGACGTCAGCACCGAGTGGCACGTGGTGGGCACCACCCGGCTGCGCAAGTACGTGACCACCGAGCAGGTGGAGCGCCGGGTGCCGGTGGTGCGCGAGCGGGTGCGGGTGGAGCGGATCCCGGTGTCGGACGCGGAGCGGGCGGCGCTGAGCGAGCAGGAGATCGCCGAGGCGGTCGAGGAGGTCACGCTGCGCGAGGAGCGCCCGGTGGTGCGCAAGTACCTGGCGCCGATCGAGCGGGTGCGGCTGGTGGTCGAGCGGTACACCGAGGAGGAGGTGGTCCGCGAGGAGCTGCGCCGCGAGCAGGTGGAGGTGCACGACGCGGCCGCCGGCGGGGACGGCGAGGCGCCGCAGCAGCGCCAGCCGTGGAACGCGCAGCCGCAGTCGCCGACGGCGGGCAGGCCCCAGGCGTCGGCCGCGAACGGCAGCTCGGAGCACGCCCGGCCGGAGCCGCTGCGCTCCTGACGGTTCGCCAACTGCCCGGCCCCGGACCGCTTCGGCGGGCCGGGGCCGTCGCTTTGCCAAAGCTTCACCAATCGATATTTGACAGAGTGAAGCATCTCCCGACAAAGTTATTTCAGATCCTGCACTATCGCCTGTCTGAAGCAACCGTCGGAGGAGTCCCCGTGAGTGAGGCACCACAGCCCACCCCCACGGCCGCCAAGCCCACCAGCGCCCGGGTCCTGCCCGCCCTGATCCTCGCCATGCTGGCGTTCAGCGTGGTGCAGACCGCGGTCGTCCCGATCCTGCCGGGCCTGGCCCGCGAGCTGAACGTCTCGGGCTCCAGCGTCACCTGGCTGATGACCGCCAACCTGCTCTCCGCCGCGGTCCTCACCCCGCTGCTGGGCCGCTTCGGCGACCTGCGCGGACGCAAGCCCATGCTGCTGGTCTCGCTGGCCGGCCTGGTGCTCGGCTCCGGCCTCGCGGTGGCCACCCACTCCTTCACCTGGCTGGTGGTGGCCCGGGTGCTGCAGGGCGCGGGCGGCGGCGTGCTGCCGCTGGCGATCAGCATCGTCCGCGACGAGCTGCCCCGGCACAAGGTCACCGGCGGCGTCGCCGCGATCTCCGCCTCGATGGGCGTCGGCTCCGGCCTCGGCCTGGTCGCCACCGGCCTGCTGCTGGAGCACTGGAGCTACAAGTCGATCTTCTGGATGGGCCTGGTCTTCGGCCTGATCGCGGTCCTGCTGGTGGTCCTGCGGGTGCCCGCCGACCCGGTCACCGACAAGGAGGGCGGCGCCGACCCGCTCGGCGCGCTCACCCTGGCCGGCTGGCTCTCCGCCCTGCTGATCGCCGTCAGCCAGGGCAACCACTGGGGCTGGACGTCCACCCGCACCCTCGGCCTGTTCGCCGTCGCCGCCGTGGTCGCCCTGCTCTGGATCCTGGTCGAGTCCAAGGTCTCCCACCCGCTGGTCGACCTGTCGATGATGGCCCGCCCCGCCGTCGCCTTCACCAACCTCTCCGGCCTGCTGATCGGCTTCGGCATGTACGGCTCGTTCATGGTGATCAGCAACTTCGCGCAGACCCCGGAGAAGCTCGCCCACTACGGCTTCACCGCCACCGTCCTGCACGCCGGCATCATGCTGCTGCCCTCCGCGATCGGCTCGATGGTCGCCGCCCCGCTCGGCGCCCTGCTGATCGCCCGCCGCGGCCCCCGCCTCCCGCTGGTCCTCGGCGGCTTCCTCGGCGCCGTCTCGATGGCCTACCTGGCGCTGCGCCACGGCGCCGAGTTCGACCTCTACTTCTCCTCCGCGGTCTTCGGCCTCGGCGTCGGCCTCGCCTACGCCGCGATGCCCGCCTACATCAACGGCGCCGTCCCCGCCGAGCAGTCCGGCATCGCCAACGGCATGAACGCCGTCCTGCGCACCGTCGGCGGCGCGATCGGCACCGCCGTGATGAGCGCGATCCTCACCGGCGACACCCTCAAGCTCCCGATCCCGCTGCCGGTGCAGCTCCCCACTGAGAACGCCTACCAGAACGCCTTCTGGGTGGCCGGCGTGATGTGCCTGATCGCCGCCGCCGTCCCCTTCGCCATCCGCGCCGTCAAGGCCGCCCCCGTCCCCGCCGAGCAGGCCGCCCCGGCCCTCGCCAAGACCGACGCCTGACCGGGCGTCCCCTCGCGTCCTGGACACGCGCGAGCAGCGGACGGACCCCCGCGCCAAGGGCATCGGCGCGGGGGTCCGTCCTCTTTCCCCGCCCTCCCGCTTTCTCCTCCCGCCCCGCGCCCTCGCCGCTACCCGGGCGGCAGCCTGAGCGGGAGCGCTCCCGAGGCCTCCAGCGCCTCGTCCCCCACCGCGAACGTCCGCACCCGCCCCACCCCCGAGTACGGCGTCTCGAACCGCACCGTCACCCGCCCGACCCCGCTGCCCTGCACCCAGCCGGGCCCGAACTCGCGGTGCGTGACGTCCTGCCCGGGCCACCACCGGCGGGCCGCCGGCTCGGCCGGAACCGCCTCCGCCAGCGCCTCCTCGACCACCGCGGCCGCCCCCGACTCCCGTTCCTCCCGCTCCAGTTGGGCGAACAGGTCCTCCTGGGTGTAGTCCGCGAGCTGGGCCACGCCCACGCCCAGCAGCCGCACCCCGCCGGTGACGTCGACCTGCATCGCCAGCCGGCGCGCCGTCGCGGTGATCACCTCCTCGTCGTCCGTCGGCCCGCGCAGCGTCTCGGAGCGGGTCAGCGTCGAGAAGTCGAAGCGGCGGACCTTCAGCACCACCGTCCGCCCGGAGCGCCCGGCCGCCCGCAGGCGGCGCACGCACCGCGCGGCGAGCTGCTCGATCTCGCGCAGGATGCGGTCCCGGTCGGCGAGGTCGACCTCGAAGGTGTCCTCCACCGAGACCGACTTGGCGTCCCGGTCCGGCACCACCGGCCGCTCGTCCCAGCCGATCGCCATCTGGAACACGCCCGCGCCGTGCGCCTTCCCGAGCAGCCCGACCAGCTCCGCGAACCCGGCCTCCGCCAAGTCCGCCACCGTGGTCAACCCGGCCCGGCGCAGCGCCTGTTCGGTCGCGGGGCCGATCCCGGGCAGCGCCCGCACCGGCATCGGGGCCAGCACCGACCGCTCGGAGCCGGGCTCGATCAGCACCAGCCCGTCCGGCTTGGCCCGCTCGGAGGCGATCTTCGCCATCAGCTTGGACCCGGCGACGCCGACCGACGCGGTCAGCCCGGTGTGCTGCACGATGTCGGCCCGCAGGTCCTCGGCCAGCGCGAGCACCAGCTGCGCGCCCTCCGCGGGCGTCGCCGCGTTGGCCAGCGCGGCCCCGTACGGCCCCGCCTCCAGGTCGACGAACGCCTCGTCCAGGCTGAGCGGCTCGACCAGCGGGGAGCGCTCCCGCAGCAGGCCCATCACGATCTCGCTGTTGGCCCGGTACGCGTCGAACCGGCCGGTCAGGAACGCCGCGTTCGGGCAGAGCCGGCGGGCCTGCGCCATCGGCATCGCCGAGTGCACGCCGAACTTGCGGGCCTCGTAAGAAGCGGTGGAGACCACCCCGCGCCCGCCCAGGCCGCCGACGATGACGGGCTTCCCGCGCAGGCTCGGCTTGGACGCCTGCTCCACCGCCGCGAAGAAGGCGTCCATGTCGAGGTGGATGATGCTCGGCACGGCCCGCACCGCTCGATCATCCCGCGCCGCACTGACATTCCCGCGGACTAGCCGTTCGCGTCCGCGTCCGCAAGCGCCCGGGCCACCCCGTCCTCACGCGGCCCGAGCAGCGTCGGGTCCGGCCGCAGCAGCACGCTCGCCGCCGCCTTCGCCGCGCTGCCGATCTCCCGCAGCCCGCCGTACTCCCAGGTGGTGTCGTGCCGCTCCTCGACCCCGACCGCGTACGCGTCGATCCCGGCCGCCCGGCACAGCGCCAGCGCCCGCCGGACGTGGAAGGTCTGGCTGACCAGCACCGCCCGGTCGACGCCGAAGATCCGGTGCGCCCGGGCGCAGGAGTCCCAGGTGTCGAAGCCCGCGTAGTCGCCGACCACCCGCACCCCGGGCACCCCGCGGTCGATCAGGTAGCCGCGCATCGCGTCCGTCTCGTCGTACCGGACGGTGCCGTTGTCGCCGGTCACCAGGATCGCCCGGACCTTGTGCGCCCGGTACAGCTCCAGCGCCGCGTCCAGCCGGTGCGCCAGGTACGGGGAGGGCGCGCCGTCCATCAGCCCGGCGCCGAACACCACCGCGACGGGCGCCTCGGGCGCGTCGGCCACCGTGCCGACCTTCGCGGACTGGGTCAGGTACAGCCAGGCGCTCGGCGCCAGCCCCAGCGCGGAGCACAGCACCACCGCCTGGAACCAGCGGCGCTGCCGCCGCCGGCCGACCGGACGCACCGCGCGCCACGCCGCCCGCGTCCGCCGCCCCACGCACCTCAAGATCGTTGACACACGGACGAGGACGAGCGGGACCCGCCCGCCGGTTCCCCGCCCGGGGCCCGGCAGGTCAGCCCGCGCGGTTGCGGCGCTGCGCCAGCTCGTCGCCCGGGTCGTTGCCCACCAGCGTCTCGCCGGTGTCGGTGCGCTCGCCGTGCAGCCGCCCCAGGGTGGCCTCCAGCTCCTGCCAGACCGCGCCGACCGCGATGCCGAACACGCCCTGGCCGCCGTTGAGCAGGTCGACCACCTGCTGCGGCGAGGTGCACTCGTAGACCGTCGCGCCGTCGCACATCAGGGTCAGCCCGGTCAGTCCGGCCTGGTCGGCGGACTGCAGGTGGGTGACGGCCACCCGGATGTTCTGCAGCGACACGCCGGCGTCCAGCAGCCGCTTGACGATTTTCAGCAGCAGAATGTCCCGGAAGCTGTACAGCCGCTGCGCGCCCGCCGGGTACGCCGAGCGCACCGAGGGCTCCAGCAGCCCGGTGCGCGCCCAGTAGTCGAGCTGCCGGTAGGTGATGCCGGCGGCGGCGCAGGCCGTCGGGCCGCGGTAGCCGACCAGCGCGGAGGTCGGGGCGAGCCGCTCGATCGCGGGCTGCCCGGGCTGGACGGCCGGGAAGCGACCGAGCCTCGGCAGTTCCTCGGCCTCGGGCTCCGGCCGCCAGGGCCGTCCGATCAGAGCACGGCCGGCCCGCGGCAGGTGCACCGCGCACAGCGCTCCGGAACGCGTCTCGTCGCCGGTGCCGCTCATCGCCAACCTCCGTCCATTCCGCCCAAGGCCCCACGGGACCCGCAGGAGCCCTGCCGGGCCCCGGGCTGCGGGTGGCCCGTCCGGCGGGCCATCACCTGACGGTAGGCAGTCGCCAAAGCACCGTCAACGATCGCCACGCCGGGGGCTCCGACAAACTTCACCCCATCGAGTGGTTATTCGTGCCCCATGTGCGGGTAGCAGAACGGTTTTCCGGCCCAGCCGAGTTGCGACCGACCGCCGACCGGGCTAGCGCACCGACGGCCCACCGGGCCCGGCGCGCCGCCCGCGGGCCGGGCCGCCGACCGGCCCGGCACCACCGGGCGGCGGCTACTGCGGGCCGCCCCCGAAGTCCTCCGGCGAGACCTGGTCCAGGAACTCCCGGAACTTCTCGACCTCGTCCTCCTGCTCGTCCGGGATCGAGATGCCGGCCTCCGCCAGCACCTCCTCGCTCCCGTAGATCGGCGTACCGGTGCGCAGCGCCAGCGCTATCGCGTCCGAGGGGCGCGCGCTCACCTCGACACCACCGGCGAACACCAGCTCCGCGTAGAACACCCCGTCCCGCAGGTCGTTGATCCGCACCTCGGTCAACTGCTGCCCCAGCGCACCGAGCACGTCCTTGAACAGGTCGTGCGTCAGCGGCCGCACCGGGGTCATGCCCTGCTGGGCGAAGGCGATCGCGGTGGCTTCCCCCGGCCCGATCCAGATCGGCAGGTAGCGGTCCCCGCCGACCTCCCGCAGCAGCACGATCGGCTGGTTGGAGGGCATCTCCACCCGGACACCCACGACGTCGAGCTCATTCACACCAGCAACCCTATGGCGCGCGCCCCCGATAGGAAAGCGCAGCAGGCAGCGGCCACCGCGATCGAGACCGCCGCCCGCCCGGCCGTCACCGGCCGCTCAGCTCCGCGACCGCAGTCCCGCCTGCACCATCGCCGCGTGCAACCGCACCGACAGGGTGGCCAGTTCCCGCGCCGTCGCCTCCGCGTGCGCCCGGGTCTGCGGGTTGCGGTGCCGCCGCAGCGGCGCCACCACCTGCTCCACCAGCGCCACCTCGCGCTCCGCCGCCGCCTTCATCGCCCGCAGGTGCCGCGGCTCCAGGCCGAACCGCCCCAACTCCGCCACCAGCCGGGCGATCTGCAGCGCCTCCCCGTCGTACCCGCCGTCCGGGCCCGGCTGCACCAGGCCGTACGACTCCCACTCGACGAGTTCCCGCTCCTGCGCCTCGGCCGCCGCGATCAGCTCGGCCCGGCCCAGCCGCACCCCGCCCGCCCCGGCGGCCGCCGTCGCCAGCTCCCGGTCCGCCTCCTCCAGCGGCCCCGGACGGGACTCCGCCCCCGGCAGCGCCGGCGGCTGCTCGCCGCGCTCGATCGCGTCCAGGTGCTCGCGGATCACCCGCAGCGGCAGGTAGTGGTCGCGCTGCATCCGCAGCACGTACGCCAGCCGCTCCACGTCCGCCGCCGAGAACTTCCGGTAGCCGGACGGGGTCCGCTGCGGCTCGACCAGGCCCTCCGCCTCCAGGAAGCGGATCTTGGAGATCGTCACCTCCGGGAAGTCGTCCCGCAGGAAGGCCAGCACCGCGCCGATCGAGAGCAGCTCGTCACCCCGCCGGCGCGCCTCGCCCGTGCGGCGCGAGGCCGGCACGGGCGAGGACCCGAGGGACGGGGTAGGAATCTGTGGGGTCACTCGGGCTCCAAACGGAGAAGTGGTCAGTACCCCCGGTGGTGGCTGGCGAAGAACACCAGCCGGTACTTCCCGATCTGCACCTCGTCGCCGTTGCTGAGCAGCACCTCGTCGATCCGCTCCCGGTTCACGTAGGTGCCGTTCAGGCTGCCCACGTCCGCGACCGAGAAGCCGCCGTCGGGCTGCCGACGGAACTCCACGTGCCGACGCGACACCGTCACGTCGTCCAGGAAGATGTCACCCTGCGGGTGCCGCCCCGCCGTGGTCACGTCCGAGTCCAGCAGGAACCGGCTGCCCGAGTTCGGGCCGCGCTGCACGATCAGCAGCGCCGAGCCCGGCGGCAGCGCGTCGATCGCCGCCATCACCTCGGCCGACAGCGCCGGCGTGGCGCCCGTCGAGGTCGCCGTCGGGTCGTACGACTCGATGCCGGAGATCGAGATGGTCGAGGTGGTCTCCACCGCGCCCTCCGGGAAACCGCCGCCACGCAGCTGGGTCCCGCAGTTCGAGCAGAACCGGGCCTGCGCCGGGTTCTGGTTCCCGCACCGCGGGCACGGGCTGGTGCCAGCCATGTTCACAGCCTCCTGGCGCGGCACACCCGACTGGACGTGCCCGGCATAGGGGTCCGGGGCAAACCCTCCACCGGAGGTTGAGGGTCCTGACGCGAAACCTATGCGCGGCCCGCCCGACGAATCAACCGACGCGCCGTAGCCCGCGTCGAACTGCCCGGTCGGGACGCCCGCGCCCTGGGTCACGTCGTCCCGGTACATCGGACGCTGCCCGTCCGGCGCCGGACGCATCGGGGGCACCCCGGCGTCCTCCTGCCGGTAGCGCGCGGTCGGGGCCTCGGCCGTCTTCTTGTTGCGGCCGAAAAGCTTCGAGAAAAAACTCACGGGCGAATCCCCTTGCGTGTGACAGAACCGCCCGCGGGGCAGGGTTCAAGGCTCGGTGTGGCGGTGGGCCCGGCATCGGACCGGGGACTGACGAACGGTAAGACCCAGTGTCGCCGACCCGCCGCGGAAACCCACCACCGGGGGCTGCCCGCAGCTGACGAACCGTACGGAGCGCGCCCCGTCACTTCGCCGCCGGCTTGCCGTACTGCAACGGCTTCGGCGCGGCCAGCGCGTCCACCAGCACCTTCTGCTGCTGGACGATGGTCGCCCGCGCCTGGTGGTTCTCCAGGCTGCGCACCACGCCACCGGGGATGTTGAGCGCCGGAGCCAGGTCCTGCGGGTTGCCCACCACGGTGAAGCGGAACGGCTGCGAGACGCTCTTCCCGTCGATCTGCACGCCGCCGCCCGACGAGTTGTCGGTGAAGTACGTACCGGCCACCACGCGCACGTCGTTGATCTGAATCGCCTCCGCCCCCGCAGCTCGGAGTTCCTGCAGGGTGTCCAGCAGCATATCCGCCTTCACCTGCCCTTGGGGATCATCGATCGTCAGCACGATCCCCGGCCCGGTGGCCTTCTCCGTCCCCGCCAGCACACCCAGCTCGGCCGCCTTCTTCCGGGTCTGCTCCTGGGCCTCCTTGGCCTGGTTGGACGAGTTCTCCAACTGCGCCAGGGACTGCTCCAGCTGCGTCTTCTCCGACTGGAGACGCTGCTGCTTGCCGTCCAGTTCGTCCAGGATCCGCACCAGGTCCTCCTGGCGGGCCCCGCGCAGCTCGCTGTGGTCGTTGGTCGAGCGCACCTGGATCGCCAGCGCCAGGCCCAGCGCGAACAGCAGCAGCGCCACCACCAGCTGGCCCCGCGACACCCGCGGCGGCCACACCGCCGCCTTCAGCCGGGTCCGCCCGTCCGAGGGCAGCTCCACCGGCTCCCGCCCCGCGGCCGCCGCCACCGGCGGCTCGGGCTCGACCGACTCCGCCGACTCGACCGGCTCCGCCGCCGCAGCCGGCTCGGTCGGCCCAGCAGGCTCCACCGGTTCGACCGGCCCGGCCGGCTCCGGCTGCTCCTCGTCCCGCTCCCGCGGCTCCTTCTCCCCGCTCACAGCCGCTCCCTACGCCCTGAACACGTGCCGGCGGATCGCCGCAGCGTTCGAGAAGATCCGGATGCCCAGCACCACCACCACGCCGGTGGACAGCTGCGACCCCACGCCCAACTGGTCACCCAGGAACACGATCAGCGCCGCCACCACGACGTTCGACAGGAACGACACCACGAAGACCTTGTCGTCGAAGATCCCGTCCAGCATCGCCCGCACGCCGCCGAACACCGCGTCCAGCGCCGCCACCACCGCGATCGGCAGGTACGGCACCACCGCGTTCGGCACCTCCGGCTGCACGAACACGCCGACGATCACGCCGATCACCAGACCCAGTACGGCAATCACGGTGTAGCAGCTCCTGTTCCGGTGGAAGTGGAAGTGGACTTCGTCGCGGTCGACCGCGTGGACTTCGACGGCGCCCCCGAGGGCGAACCCGACACCGCGCCGGACGGCGGGGCCGTCGGGAGGGCGGACCCCGAACCGGACGCCGACGGCGACGGCGACCCCGACGGCTCGGCCGACGCCTCCGCGGACGGCTCCGGCCCGGCCACCCGGAGCGTCACGCCCAGCGCGGCCGGCAGCGTCAACGACTTCTGCGTCGACACCGTCGAACGGATCCCGTAGCTCTCCTGGATGATCTTCAGGTAGCGGCCGCCCTCGTTGTCCTGGAAGGCCTGCGCCAGCCGCGCCCCGTCCCCGATCGCCAGCACCGTGTACGGCGGCACCAGCGGCCGGTTGTCCACCAGGATCGCGTCGCCGGCCGCCCGGATCGCCGACAGCGCGGTCAGCCGCTGCCCGTTCACGGACACCGCCTCCGCGCCGGCCAGCCACAACCCGTTCACCGCGTACTGCAGGTCGTGGTCCTTGACCCGCCCGTCCTTGCCGTAGCTGCCGGTGTTCCGCGGATCGCTGACGTTGCCGCCCGAACCGCTCCCGGACGCGTCGTCGATCACCAGCTTGATGCCAGGCCCGGTGATCGCCCCCGTCCCGGTCCGCGCCGCCAGCTGCTCCGCCCCGCTGTCGTCGCCGCTCTGCAGCGCCGCGTCCTGGGCCCGCTCGACCTTGTCGCGGTCCGCCTCGACCTGCCGCTGCAGCTCGTCCGCCGCTTTGTTGGCGTCGTTCACCCGGCTGACCAGGGCGTCCCGCTCCTTCGCCAGCACGGGCGCCGCGGCGTGCGTGTTCACCGCCCCGACCGTCACCACGACCGCCGCCAGCGCCAGGCCCAGGCCCAGCACCAGCCGTCCCTTGGCCGTCGACGGCAGCCGCGAACTGCCCTCCGCCCCGCGGGCCCGGGCCGCCTCCGCGTACCCGTCGTCGAGCGAGTGCTCCATGACCGTGGTCAGCAGGGACATCGAGGCGTCCGGGCGGCGGAAGCGCCCCTCCGGGTCACTCGGCGTCGGCGATGCTGGCATGCGCCACATCGTTTCACGACCACGAGGTGCCCCACGACCAGCCCCGGGCCCCGCAGGACGGTTTCGGCACAGGATCGTGACAAAAGCGGGTGGGGACGGGCCGCCGGGCCCGCCCCCACCTCACTTCCCCCGCACTACCTCCCGGCGCCGTCCACGACCGCGGCCCACTCGTCGAGCAGCCGCTCGGTCGCCTCGTCGTCCGGGCCCTCCGCCCACAGGTGGGTGACGGCCTCCGCCGGGTCCGGCAGGACCAGCGTCCACCGGCCGTCCGGCTCGACCACCCGCACGCCGTCCGTGGTGTCCAGCTTCCGGTTCCCGGCCGCCTCCACCACCGAGCGCATCACCATGCCCTTGGCGGCCCACGGCGTGGCGATGTCCCGCTTCTGGATGTGCGCCTGCGGGATCCGCGCGTCGATCTGGCTCAGCGTCAGCTGCGTCCGCGCCACCAGGCCCACCAGCCGCACGAACGCCGCCGCCCCGTCCAGCACCCCGGAGAACTCGGGCACCACGAAGCCGCCGCGCCCGTCCCCGCCGAAGATCGTGCCGTCCGCCGCCGCGGCCTTCGCCAGGTCGTCCGGCGAGGTCGTCGTCCAGGTCACCTGGGTGCCGTGGTACGCCGCCACCTGCTCGGCGATCCGCGTCGTCGTCACCGGCAGCGCCACCTGCCCGGAGCGACGCTCGGCCGCCACCAGGTCCAGCAGCACCAGCAGCGCCCGGTCGTCCTGGATCACCCGGCCGAGCTCGTCCACGAAGGACACCCGCTCACCCACCGGGTCGAACCGCACGCCGAACGCCGCCCGCGAGGACGCCACCAGCTCGCCCAGCCTGGCCAGCGCCGCCCGCCGCGAGTCCGCGTCCTCGGTCGGCCGCGCCTCGTCCAGGCCGCCGGCCACCGTCAGCGCCTCCACCCCGAGCCGCCCCAGGATGCTCGGCAGCACCAGCCCGGCACTGCCGTGCGCCGCGTCCACCACGACCTTCAGCCCGGCCTCCCGCACCCCCGAGGTGTCCACCGTCCGCAACAGGTTCGTCGCGTACGAGTCGAACACGCTCGCCGGGTGCAGCAGGTCGCCGATCTCGCCCGGGAACGCCCGCCGGAACTCCTGCCGCGAGTACACCCGGTCCAGCTTCCGCTGCCCGGCCTGCGACAGGTCCGCCCCGCGCTCGTCGAAGAACAGGATGTCCAGCGAGTCCGGCACCCCCGGCGTGGTCCGCAGGAAGATCCCGCCCGCACTCCCCCGCGCCGTCGCCTGCCGGGCCACCGGCATCGGCACGTTCTCCAGGTCGCGGACGTCGATCGCACTGGTCTGCAGCGCCGAGATCATCGCCCGCTTCAACGCCCGCGCACCACGCGAGTGGTCACGCGCGATGGTGACCGTCGCGCCCTTCTTCAACGTGGTCGCGTACGCCCCCGCCAGCCGCACGGCCAGCTCCGGCGTGATCTCCACGTTCAGGATCCCCGACACGCCCCGCACCCCGAACAGGTGCTCCTGCCCGCGGGACTCCCAGATCACCGAGGTGTTGACGAACGCGCCGGCCTCGATCGTCTTGAACGGGTAGACCCGGACGTTGCCCGCGATGATCGACTCCTCGCCGATCAGGCACTCGTCACCGATCACCGCCCCCTCGTCGATCCGCGCGGCCCGCATCACGTCGGTGTTCTTCCCGACCACGCACCCGCGCAGGTTGCTCTGCGGCCCCACGTACACGTTGTCGTGCACCACCGCCTTGTGCAGGAACGCCCCGCGCTTGACGACCACGTTCGACCCCAGCACGGTATGCTCGCGCAACTCCACGCCGGCCTCGACCTTGGCGTAGTCACCGATGTACAGCGGCCCCCGCAGCACCGCCTCCGGGTCCACCTCCGCACCCTCGGCCACCCACACGCCCGGCGAGATCTCGAACCCGTCCAGCTCGACCTGGACCTTCCCCTCCAGGACGTCCGCCTGGGCCTTCAAGTAGCTCTCGTGCGTGCCCACGTCCTCCCAGTAGCCCTCGGCGACATAGCCGAACACCGGCTTGCCCTCCTTGAGCAACTGCGGGAACACGTCGCTCGACCAGTCGACCGACTCGCCGGCCGCCACGTAGTCGAAGACCTCCGGCTCCATCACGTAGATACCGGTGTTCACGGTGTCCGAGAACACCTGCCCCCAGGTCGGCTTCTCGAGGAAGCGCTCGACCTTCCCCTCGTCGTCCGTGATGGTGATACCGAATTCCAACGGGTTCGGCACCCGGGTCAGGCACACCGTGACCAGCGCGCCCTTCTCCCGGTGAAAGGCAATCAGGTCGGAAAGGTCGAAGTCCGTCAGGGCATCGCCCGAGATCACCAGAAACGAATCGTCCCGCAGCGCGTCCTCGGCGTTCTTCACGCTGCCCGCCGTCCCCAGCGGTGTTTCCTCATTGGCATAGGTGAGGTGCATGCCCAGTTCCTCACCATCACCGAAGTAGTTCTTGACCAACGACGCCAAGAACTGCACGGTCACCACGGTGTCGTTGAGGCCGTGTCGCCTCAGCAGCCGCAGCACGTGCTCCATGATCGGCCGATTGGCCACCGGCAGCAGCGGCTTGGGCATGCTGGAAGTCATGGGGCGGAGTCGAGTGCCCTCCCCGCCCGCCATCACAACGGCTTTCATTACGGGTGCGTCCTCCTTCGCGGTGGTGAACCCCTGCGGGGTCCATCAAACCGGTCCGACGCATCCCTACCCGGAAGAAAACGTCCGACTCACCGTGGAGGCCGTGTAAAACGTCTCAGGCTGATCTCAAACGGCAACCGAGCGCTCCGTCTGGAGGATCTGCCGGGCCTGCACCGCATACAGGGCACCGGCCCACCAGTACAGCGTCGTCCCCCACCAGATGAACGCCCAACTCACCACCCCCGCAACCTGGTGCACCCACCCCTGGCCCACCCCCAGCAGCAGAAGCGGAAACGCGTACATCAGATTGAACGTCGCCGCCTTCCCCAGGAAACTCACGTTCAACGGCCCGTAACCCGCCCGGTTGAGCCGCAGCAACACCACCCCGACGAACGCCTCCCGCGCCACCAACAACGCCGTCAACCACCAGGGCAGGATCTCCCGCCAGGTCAACCCCACCAGCGTCGACACGATGTACAACCGGTCCGCAGCCGGGTCCAGCAACTGCCCCAGCCGGCTGATCTGCCCCCACCGCCGAGCCAGCTTCCCGTCCAGGTAGTCACTGACCCCGCTCAACATCAGAACGACGATCGCCCACCCGTCGTTCTTCGGCCCCCCGAAGACCGGCCACAGCACCAACCACAAGAAGATCGGCACGCCCACCAGCCGAGCCATGCTCAGCAGATTCGGGATCGTGAGGACCCGATCAGTCTGAACGCGCGTCTCCTGGACCTCCACTGTGCGGAGCCTCCTGTATTAACCACCGACAACCGTGCGGGACCGACCCTACAACAAGAAAGCCCCCTGACTTCCCGTCAGGGGGCTTTCCCACAATGATTGTTCGGCGGCGTCCTACTCTCCCACAGGGTCCCCCCTGCAGTACCATCGGCGCT
>NZ_JOGH01000129.1:0-17719 GCF_000721345.1 Kitasatospora sp. NRRL B-11411
GTCGGGGGTGTCGGGGGTGTCGGGGGGGGTCAGTGGGTGTGGGACGGTTCGCCCGGGCCGTGGCTGTGCGCGTAGCCGTGGCCGTGCTCGGCGTCCAGGCCGGCGGCGGTGCCGTCCTCGCCGTGGCCGAGCAGGTGCAGGGCGTCCGCCACCCGGGCCGCGAGCACCCCGGCGACGGCGGACGGGCGCAGCAGCGGGCCGCCGTCGAGGACGCCGGGGACGGGGGTGCGCAGGGCCGGTCCGAACGCGGCCGGGACGGCGGTGACGGTGCGCGCGCCGAGCAGGCGGCAGCGGGCCGCGCCCTCGGCCGGGTCGGGGTCGCCGCCGTCGAACGCGACCTCCACCCAGCGGTGGCGGCCGAACTGCCGGGCCAGCCGGGCGATCCGGAACAGTTCGGCGTCCTCGAACGGGCCGGCCGCCGGGGCGGTGACCAGCAGCGCGCCGTCCGGGGTGACGGGGGCGGTGCGGGCGGCGGCGCGCAGCCAGCCGACCAGGTGTTCGGCGGCGGCGAACGGCGCGGTCAGCGCGAGCCGTCCGGGCCGCTGCCCCTGCTCGGCGGTGAGTCCGCGCAGGGTCCGGGCGGTCTCGGCGACCAGGCGCGGATCCCGGCCGAGGGTCATCGGGACGACGCACACCGGGTGGCCGCCGGGTGCGGCCAGGGCCGCGCGGACCGCCTCGGCGAGCGGGCGGCCCGCCGGGGCGGCGGCGTGCACCGTCGGCCCGGCGGCGTGCACCGTCGGCCCGGCGGTGGCGGCGACCAGGGGGGCGAGGTCCCGTCCGCCGTCGCTCTCGTGGCCGCCGGCCAGCACCACGACGGCGTGCTGAGGGCGCGTCATGGGTCAGGCGCCGACCGGGTCGTGGCAGGAGACCAGCTTGGTCCCGTCGACGAAGGCGGCCTCGACCTGGAGCAGCGGGAGCATCTCGCGCACGCCCGGCATGACGTCCTCGCCGCGGACCGCCTGCTTGCCGATCTCCATGCACTCGGCGACGGTCCGGCCGTCCCGGGCGCCCTCCATGACGGCCTCGCTGATCAGTGCGCAGGCTTCGCTGTAGTTCAGCTTGACGCCGCGGTCGCGGCGTTTGCGGGCCAGGTCGGCCACGACGTAGATGTACAGCTTGTCGATCTCGCGGGGGGAGAGATTCACGGGAGCCACGCGTCCTTTCCGGGAATCCGGTCGAAATGCCGGGCGGCGTTCGGGCAGCGCCGAGTGCCGCCGGGCGGCGGGGTGGGAAGTGTCCGAAGTGTCGGGGGTTCCGGGGTGGTAGGGCGGGGAGCGGTCGGCGGTCAGCGCCGGTGCAGTCGGGGCACGGCGGGGACGGCGGCCAGGAAGAGCAGGGTGGTGAGGACGAACGGCCAGGTGAGGGCGTGGCCGCCGAACGGGGCGGTGACCGCGCCGAGGGCCGGGGTGAGCAGGGTCGCGGTGGCCGCGCCGGCCAGGGCGTACCCGAGGCTCCACCCGCCCGGGGCCAGGAACACCCCGTACAGGGCGAGGGCCGTCAGCACGCCGCTGTAGCCGAGCAGGCCCTGGCCGATCTGGTCGCCGGGCGCGCCGAACGCCCAGGCGGTGAGCAGGGCGGTGGCGCTGCCCGCGCAGGCCGCCAGGCCGGCGAGGCGGCCGGCGGCGAACAGTCCGGCCAGGAACAGCAGGCCGGCGTACCACTGCGGGAGGAAGAAGACCTGGCCGATGTTGGCGAAGAACCCGTGCCAGAGGTCGCCCCAGCCCGGCGCGGTGGTGCCGGTCGCGGGGGCGGGCAGTGCGGCGGGCGCCGGGGCGCCGTGCCACAGCTGCCGGAAGCCCGGGGCGGCGGCCGTGAGGGCGGTGGCGACCAGGCAGAACGGTGCGGTCAGGACGGGCAGCGCGGCCTTGGCGAGCAGTGCGGCGAGGCCCGCGGTGAGTACCACCGCGACCGCCGCGCCGAGCACCGCGACCGCGAGGGTCGCCGGGTGGCCCGCGCCCAGGAACACGGCGCAGGCCAGCGCCACCAGGCACCCGTTGTAGCCGTGCAGCCCCGCCCCCACCGCGGTCCGGTCCAGCCCCAGCCCGTACGCCACCGCGGTGGCGACGGCGCTGCCGAGCAGCCCGTAGAGGCCGTACTGCGGGCCGGCCGCGAACAGGGCCGCCGTGAAGAACAGCCCGCACACCGCGGACGGCATGAAATCGACCTGCGCGACCCCGCGCAGGACTTCCGCCGGGAACCGGCCGAATACCGGCCGGATCGCCGCGGCGGCCTTCTCCCCGCCCCATTGCTGACCCATGACTGCGCACCAATTTCCGGTACGGCCGGCCTGCCTGGAAGTTGGCCCCGGCGATTCCTCCGGAACCGTACTCCTGCGGATTGCGAATTCCATCAGGAACGGGGAGTCACGCCAAATCCACGGAGCGTCACCACCCGGCCACTGAGCTGCAACAATCTGTTGAATCAGCAGCTCAGCGGCACCGCCGAGAAGGGCATCCTTTGCCAATTTTTACCGGCTCGTGACGCCCCGTCGGTTTCGGTGACAGCCGCGTGTTCGACGCAAAGCGGTCCGAGGCGGACAATTCGGTCGGTCAAGCGGTGGATGATCGGTGAAACGCCCCCGCATTGTGGCGGAACCGTGAATGCGGGTAACGCGCTCAGGCGGCGTCCGCACCGAGCATCCGGCGGAAATCGGCCACCGCCGCGTCGAAATGACCGTGGTAGCCGCCCTGGGCCAGCCGCAGCACGAAGGCCACGGCGTCGTCCGGGTGCGGGTCGGCGTACGGCTGCCCGTTGTAGTCGAGGAACAGCAGCATCGACTCGAAGGCGGTGCGCTTGTTCCGGTCCGTCATCGGGTGGTTGCGGGCGAGGGACTCGCCGAGCGCGACCGCCTTGGCCCACGCGTCCGGGTACGCGTCCGCCCCGAACGCCGAGGCCCGCGGACGGCCGAGCGCGGAGCGCAGCAGCGAGCGCTCGCGCACCACCGCGACGCGGCCCAGCAGGTACGCGATGTCGTCCTCGTCCAGGTGCGCGGCGGCCTCGTGGCGGGCGCTCACAGCTCGGCCAGCCTCTCCAGCGTCTCGGCGTTCGCCGCCCGGATCCGCGCCACCAGCGCGGCGCGGCGCGCGGCGTGCTGCTCGGACTGCCGGTCCTGCTCCTGCCGGTCCTGTTCCTGCTGCTCCACCTCGGTGCCTCCTCCCGGACGGGTTCGATCCCCCGGGGTGGAAGCTAGCGGGCGGGGCGCGGCGCGGTCGATCGGTTATTCGACCGGCGGGCGGCGGACAGCGGGGGACGGCGGGGGACGGCGGTCAGGCCGGGTGGTCGAGGTGTCCGGCGGCGGTGGCGAGGGCGGTGAGGACGGGGCGGATCAGGGGGTGGAGTTCGGCGCCGGCCCGGGTCGCGGCGAAGACCCTGCGGGTGGCGAGGGCGCTGTCGACGGGGCGGACGGCGATCGCGTCCGACTCGGTGCCGCGCAGGGCCGAGCGCGGGACCAGGGCCACCCCGGCGCCGGCCGAGGCCAGGGCGGTGACGGCCCGGAAGTCGTCGGAGGAGTGGACCAGCCGGGGCTGGAAGCCCGCGTGCTCGCAGGCCAGCAGGACCACGTCGTGGCAGGGGTTGCCCGGGTAGGGGCCGATCCAGGGCTCGGCGGCCAGGTCGGCGACCGCGACCGGGCCGGTCCCGGCGGCGAGCGGGTGGTGCAGCGGGAGGACGGCGTCGAAGGGTTCGGCGTACAGCGGCAGCCGGGTCAGCCGGCGGTCGTCGGCGCGCGGGGCGCCGCGGTACTCGACGGCGACGGCGATGTCGGCGCGTCCGTCGAGCAGCATCGGCAGGCTGGCGTCGCCCTCCGCGTCCAGGACGCGGACCCGCAGGTCGGGGGCGCTGCCGGCGAGGGCGGCGACGGCGGGGGCGAGGACCAGGGCGATGCCGGTGGCGAAGGCGGCGACGGTGACCTCCCCGGCCGCGCCGGAGCTGTAGGCGGCGAGGTCGGCCTCGGCGCGTTCGAGCTGGGCGAGGACGGCGTCGGCGTGGGTGAGCAGGATCTCCCCGGCAGCGGTGAGCCGGACCCCGCGTCCGGCCCGGACCAGCAGGGTGTGCCCGGTCTCCTGCTCCAGCGCGGCGAGCTGCTGGGAGACCGCGGAGGGGGTGAGGTAGAGCGCGGCCGCCGCGGCGGTCACGGTCCGGTGGTCGGCCACGGCCCGGAGGGTCCGCAGCCGTCGTGCGTCGATCACGGGTCAATTCTGCCAGCGCGGCGGACCCGTCCGGGACGGGGGCCGGACCCGGGACGGCACGGGGCCCCGGACGGACACGGCGCGCGACGGCGCGGGGCTCGGCGCAGCGCGGGGAAGGGCCGTACGGGGCCGGGGAAGGGGTGGCGCGGGGAGCCGGGAGTGACTCCCCGCGCCGGTGGGCCGTCCCCGGAAGGGGGGTTGGGGGACGGGCCCCGGTGGGACGCGGTTGAGGGTGCCCGCGCCCTGGTCGGGAGGGGTGGGGTCAGGCGCCGGGGGCGTCCAGCGCGGCGCGGGCGTCGATGAAGGCGGCCACGGCGCGTTCGACGTCCGCGGTGCTGTGGGCGGCGGAGAGCTGGACCCGGATGCGGGCGGCGCCGTGCGGGACGACGGGGTAGGAGAAGCCGATCACGTAGACGCCGCGTTCGAGGAGGAGTTCGGCGAGGCGGCCGGCCCGGGCGGCGTCGCCGACCATGACGGGGGCGATGGCGTGCTCGCCGGGCAGGATCTCGAACCCGGCCTCGGTCATCTTGGTCCGGAACAGCTCGGTGTTGGCCCGCAGCCGGTCGCGCAGGTCGTCGCTGGTCTCCAGCAGGTCGAGGACGGTGAGCGAGGCGGCGGCGATCACCGGGGCGAGCGAGTTGGAGAACAGGTAGGGGCGGGAGCGCTGGCGCAGCAGGGCGACGATCTCGCGGCGGGCGGCGACGTAGCCGCCGGACGCGCCGCCGAGGGCCTTGCCGAGGGTGCCGGTGATGATGTCGACGCGGTCCATCACGCCGTGCAGTTCGGGGGTGCCGCGGCCGGTGGGGCCGACGAAGCCGACGGCGTGCGAGTCGTCGACCATGACCATCGCGTCGTAGCGGTCGGCGAGGTCGCAGATCTCGGCGAGCGGGGCGATGTAGCCGTCCATCGAGAAGACGCCGTCGGTGACGATGAGGCGGCGGCGGGCGTCCTGGGTGTCCTGGAGCTGCTTCTCCAGGTCGGCGAGGTCGCGGTTGGCGTAGCGGTGGCGGCGAGCCTTGGAGAGGCGGATGCCGTCGATGATGGAGGCGTGGTTGAGGGCGTCGGAGATGACGGCGTCGCGCTCGTCGAGCAGGGTCTCGAAGACGCCGCCGTTGGCATCGAAGCAGGAGGAGTACAGGATGGTGTCCTCCTGGCCGAGGAACTGGGAGAGGCGCTGCTCCAGTTCCTTGTGGACGTCCTGGGTGCCGCAGATGAAGCGCACCGACGCCATGCCGTAGCCCCAGCGGTCGAGGGCGTCCTTGGCGGCGGCGACCACGGCGGGGTGGTCGGCGAGGCCGAGGTAGTTGTTGGCGCAGAAGTTGAGCACCTGGCCGCCGTTGCCGGAGGTGACGGTGATCTCGGCGGACTGCGGGGTGCCGATGACGCGTTCCGGCTTGAACAGGCCGGCTTCGCGGATCTCGGCGAGGGTGGCGGCGAGGTCGTCGCGGACGTTCTCGAACACGGGGGTGTCGCTCCTAACGAGGGGTCAGCGGGCGTACGCGGGTGGCGAGGTGCAGCGTCGTCCGGGCGAGTTGCAGTGTCGTCCGGGCGAGTTACAGCGTCGTCCAGTCGAGGATGACCTTGCCGCAGTTGCCGCCGGCGGCCTCGTCGAAGGCGGCCTCGAAGTCCTGGGCGGCGTGCCGGCCGGTGATCACCGGGGTGAGGTCGAGTCCGCCCTCCAGCAGCACGGACATCGCGTACCAGGTCTCGAACATCTCGCGGCCGTAGATGCCCTTGATGGTGAGCATCGAGGTGACCACGTGGGCCCAGTCGACCGGGAAGTCCTCGGCGGGCAGGCCGAGCATGGCGATCTTCCCGCCGTGGGTCATGTTGGCGATCATCGACTGCATGGCCTCGGGGCGGCCGGACATCTCCAGGCCGACGTCGAAGCCCTCGCGCAGGCCGAGCTGGTGCTGGCCGTCCTCGATGGTGTGCTGCGAGACGTCCAGGGCGAGGGTGACGCCGAGCTTGCGGGCCAGGTCGAGGCGGTACGGGGAGACGTCGGTGATCATGACGTTGCGGGCGCCGGCGTGCTTGGCGACGGCGGCGGCCATGATGCCGATCGGGCCGGCGCCGGTGACCAGGACGTCCTCGCCGACCAGCGGGAAGGACAGCGCGGTGTGCACGGCGTTGCCGAACGGGTCGAAGATCGCGGCGACGTCGAGGTCGACGGGGACGCGGTGCACCCAGACGTTGGAGGCGGGCAGCGCGACGTACTCGGCGAACGCGCCGTCGCGGTTGACGCCCAGGCCGATGGTGTTGCGGCACAGGTGGCGGCGGCCGGCCAGGCAGTTGCGGCACTTGCCGCAGACCAGGTGGCCCTCGCCGCTGACCAGGGCGCCGACGGTGATGTCGGTGACGGCGGCGCCGACCGCGGCGACCTCGCCGACGAACTCGTGGCCGATGGTCATCGGGGTCTTGATGGTCTGCTGGGCCCAGCCGTCCCACTTGCGGATGTGCAGGTCGGTGCCGCAGATGCCGGTGCGCAGGACCTTGATCAGGACGTCGCCGGGGCCGATCTCCGGTTCCGGGACGTCGGTCATCCAGAGTCCGGGTTCGGCGTTCAGCTTGACGAGTGCCTTCACGGCGAGCGCTCCTGACGCGGGGTTCGGTCGGGCCTGCGGGTCGGCAGGCCCGGGTGCGGGCGTGCGGCGGTGCGCAGGCCCGGTGGGGCGGCCCGGTGTGCGGCGGTCACCGGCCGGGCAGAGTGAAATCTGCCTGGTCACGGTGGGTGCGGTCCATCGAGGAATTCTTAACGGGTGCCACAGCTGGGCTGAACGATCGTGCCCGAGCTGCTGCTCGGGTCCGGTTGCGGCATGCCGCAAGACACCCGGACGGAGCAGCGGGGAGCGGCACGACGGAGGTGCGGGAGGGGCACGGCGGGGGTGCGGGAGGGGCACGGCGGAGCAGCGGGAGGGACACGGCCGGGGCGCGGGAGGGTCGCTGACGGGGGGTCAATCGGGTGTCCGGGTTTTGACCTAGCCTTGACATTCGGGATTGGTCCAGTCCATTTTGTTGTGCGCGCTCCCTACGCACCTCCGCCCCCATCCCCCACTGGAGGTACCCGTGCACGCCCCCAACCGCCGCGCCACCGCGGTCGGCGCGGCCGCGCTGCTGCTGGCCACGGCCGCCGTCGCGGCCGTTCCGAGCAGCGCGAGCGCTGCCAACATCCTGACCAACCCCGGCTTCGAGACCGGCACGCTGAGCGGCTGGTCCTGCTCCGGCGGGCTCGGCTCGGTGGTCTCCACCCCCGTCCACGGCGGCTCGAAGGCACTGGCCGGCGCGGTCAGCGCCTCGGACAACGCCAAGTGCACCCAGACCGTCGCGGTGCAGCCCAACACCACGTACTCGCTGTCGAGTTGGGTGCGCGGCAACTACGTGTACCTCGGCGTCACCGGCGGCACCTCGACCTGGACGCCGGCCGCGGCCGACTGGAAGCAGCTGACGGTGAGCTTCACCACCGGCGCCGCGCAGACCAGCGCCGAGGTGTACCTGAACGGCTGGTTCGGCCAGGGCACGTACTACGCGGACGACATCAGCCTGGACGGCCCGGGCGGCGGCACGCCGGACACCCAGGCCCCGACCGCGCCGGGCAACCTGACGGCCACCTCGACCGCGGCCACCCAGGTCTCGCTCTCCTGGGGCGCCTCGACCGACAACGTCGGCGTCACCGCGTACGACGTGTACAAGAACGGCACCCTGGCCACCACCGTCACCGGCACCACGGCGACCGTCACCGGCCTGACCGCCTCGACCGCGTACACCTTCACCGTGAAGGCCCGGGACGCGGCGGGCAACACCTCGGCCGCCTCCAACTCCCTTGCGGTGACCACGCCTTCGGACGGCGGCGGCACGCCCGGCACCTTCAAGCAGGCCGCGCCGTACCTGTACAACGGCTGGGGCAACCCGCCGGCCGCGAGCACCGTGATGAACGCGACCGGCATCAAGTGGTTCACGCTGGCCTTCGTGCTGGCGCAGAACGGCTGCAACCCGACCTGGGACAGCCAGCGCCCGCTGCTGAACGGCGTGGACCAGCAGACCATCAACGCGGTGCGCGCCGCGGGCGGCGACGTCGTCCCGTCCTTCGGCGGCTGGTCGGGCAACAAGCTCGGCCCGAACTGCGCCGACGCGACCGCGCTGGCCGGCGCCTACCAGAAGGTGATCGACGCCTACAACCTGAAGGCGATCGACATCGACATCGAGAACACCGACGAGTTCGAGAACTACACCGTCCAGGACCGCATCCTGAACGCGCTGAAGATCGTCAAGCAGAAGAACCCGGGCATCAAGACGATCGTCACCTTCGGCACCGCGATCAGCGGCCCGACCGCCCCCGGCAACCGGCTGATCGAGCAGTCCAAGGCGCTCGGCGCGGACATCGACGTCTTCACCATCATGCCGTTCGACTTCGGCAACGCGTCGACCGACATGTACGCCGCCACAGTCAGCGCCGCGACCGGCCTGAAGAACAAGCTCAAGTCGGTCTACGGCTGGGACGACGCCACCGCGTACTCGCACCTGGGCATCTCCGGCATGAACGGTCTCAGCGACAACAACGAGACCACCTCGATCGCCAACTGGACCGCGATCCGCGACTGGGCCAACACCAACCACATCGCCCGCCTGGCGTTCTGGTCGGTCAACCGGGACCGCGGCTGTGCGGGCGGCGGCCTGCAGGAGACCTGCTCCGGCATCGCCCAGTCCGACTGGCAGTTCACCTCCATCACGGCCGGCTTCACCGGCTGACGCGCCACCACTCCCCGACGGCCCCGGTCCCACCCCACAGGGACCGGGGCCGTCCCCGTCCCCGTGCCGGGGTCCGCGGGTTCGCGGGTTCGCGGGTTCGCAGGTTCGTGCTACGAGACGTCGGGGCGGGTCATCAGCGGTGCGCGCAGGTGCAGTTCGAGCCGGGGGCCGGTCAGCGGGACGGTGCTCCACACGGCCGTCGCGGTGCCCGCGGCGGCGTCGACGGACAGCCGGACCCGGTGCGGGGTGGTGACCAGGTGGAGGTCGGCGGTGAAGGTGTCGCCCTGCCAGGCGCCGGACGCGACGACGGGGCGGCCGAGCGGGGCGCTCTCCCGGCGGTCGCGGTGGCCCACCGCGAGGCTGATGCCCGTACCAGTGCCGGTGCCGGTGCCGGTAGCGGTGTCACTGCCGGTGCCGGTGCCGGGGCCAGGGATCGGGCCGGGGAGCGGGCCGAGGCGCAGCTGCCAGCCGGTGCCGTCGGCGGCGGGGTCGACGCGGACGGGGGTGCCGTCGGGCAGCGCCGAGTCGGGGACGGAGGCGTCGAGCAGCGCGCGGGCCGTCCGGCCCGGGTCGGCGGTGCCCGACGGCAGGGGCAGCGACAGCGCGCGCAGCCGGTCGGCCAGCTCGCGGTCCTCGCGGGGGCCGTCCGGGTGGTCGAGACCGGGCAGCAGGCACTCCCACAGGGCGTCGAACACCTCCTGGGACTCCCCCTGGGCGGTCACCGCGACCACCAGGTCGCGCCCGGGCACCACCACGCACTGCTGGCCGAACGCGCCGTGGCCGTGGTAGCCGTGGCGGGACATCCAGAACTGGTAGCCGTAGCCGCAGGAGAAGTCGGCGTCCGTGGCGCCCTCGATGAACGGCACGCAGTCGACGTGCCGGCGGGTGGCCCGCTCGACCCACTCGCGCGGGACGAGCTGCCGCCCGGCCCGGCTGCCGCCGCGCAGCAGCAGTTCGCCGAAGGCGGCGACGGCCTCGGTGGTCAGGTGCAGGCCGTGGAAGCCGAAAGCGGCGCCGCTGGCGACCCGGTCCCACTCGGCGTGCTCGATGCCCATCGGCCGGAACAGGCGCTCGTCGAGGAACTCCGGCAGGCTGCGGCCGGTGACCCGTTCGACCATCCGGGCCAGCAGGAAGGCCGCCGCGTTGTCGTAGACGTGCCGCGTCCCCTCCGGCGCGGTGAACGGCAGCCCCAGGAAGCCCTTCACCAGGTCCGTCGGCTCCCGCTCCCAGGCCGCGGCGAGGCTGTCCTCCGGGTGCCCGGCGGTCATCGTCAGCAGGTGGTGGACGGTGATCCGGCGCCCCTGCCCCACCAGCCCGGCCGGGACGTGCTCGGGCAGCACGTCCACCACCCGGTCCGCCGGGTCGAGCAGCCCGTCGGCGACCGCCAGCCCCACCGCGACCGCCGTGAACGACTTCGTCAACGAGTAGAGCAGGTGCGGCCGTTCGGCCGTGTACGGCGCCCACCAGCCTTCGGCGACGACCCGCCCCCGGCGCACCACCATCAGCGAGTGGCACTCCACCCCCCGTGCTTCGAGCCGGTCCAGCACCGCGGCCACCGCCCGGGACGAGACCCCGACCTCGGCCGGAGCCGAACGCGGCAGCAGCGCCCCCCGGACGGACGGATCGGACAGCACGTGCGGGGCGGCCATGCGAACTCCCGGTCGAACGAGGCGGATCCGGCCCGGAACCGGACCGTCGGCCCCGGCAGGCTACGGCCCGCGCGGCCCCGGCTCCACGGGTTTTCCGACCCGTCAGGAGCACGGACGGGTCGGGGCCCGGTCCTGCGGCTGCCGCGGCCGGACATGGTGCGCGAGGGAGGTGAGGGAGGTGAGGTAGGCGAGGTGCTCGGGGTCGAGGTCGGTGGCCCGGCCGCGGTCCTCGATCGCGTGCAGCAGGGCGGCCCGGGCCAGGAAGCGGTACGCGAAGACCTCGGTGCTCGGGGCGCACCAGGACAGTTCGACCGGCGACGGGGGGACCAACTCGCCGTCGGGGCCGTACCGTTCGCCCCGCTCGGTGGTCAGGTCGCGGTCGGTGTGGACCACGGCGGAGCTCCCGTCGCGGTGCAGGTAGAGGTACCAGAGGTGGCAGTTCTGCGCTTCGCGCAGGAGCAGCACCAGCCGGTCGTCCGGGTGCAGCGGGCTGGGCAGCGGGCCCACCGGGTCGGTCCGGTAGCCGCTGGCCCGGTCGAGGCAGCGGTGCAGGCGGGAGCGGGTGATCAGGGCCGTGAAGTCGGCGGGGAGGGCGAGCCCGTCGGCCGCCAGGGCGGCCGCGATCCGGTCGGTCACGGGGGTGCGGTGGTCCAGCGCTCCGCCGGTCTGCCCGAACCAGGCGTAGTCGCCGGTGAAGGACGCCTCGTCCAGCGGTGGCAGGGTGTCGAGGGAGTGCCGGGGGAACACCGTCCACCGGTGCGCGTCCCGCCGGTAGGGGTCGATCGTCGCGCCGAGCCAGTGGGCGGGGAGGCGGACGGCCGCCGGGCCGGCGCCGATCGTGCGGTGACCGGGGTCCGGGTCGGGCGGCGGTGCGGCGAGGACGCGGGTGTGCGGGCTCCAGCGGGCCGGGGGGAGTTCGGTGGCCGGGTGGCCGAGTTCGTCGGGCGGCGGGATCCGGCCGGGGGCGTCGCGCGGGTCGGGCTCCGGTTCGGGGGCGAGGAAGTCTCCGAAGCCCTCGCGCAGGTGCTCGGGCCAGCGGGCGTCGACGGCGAGCGCCTCGGCGGTGCAGGCCGGGCAGTCCCCGTCGCTTCCGCCCCACATGCCGAACGGGGAACCCGACAGGTCCGGCCGTCCGATCCCGCACAGGGTGCGGCGCGGGTGGGCGTAGGCGTGCCGTCCCGGCTCCGGCAGCAGGTCGGAGACCGCCCGCTCCCAGCGCATCTCCCACGGCGCGTACGGGCTGCGGCTGACCCGGAGTTCGGGGCCGTGGGTGGTGGCCGTCGCCCGGCACCACGGGCACTCCCAGGTCTCGCGCCGCCACCGGGTGGGCGGCTCGTCCCACTTCGCCATGGCGTGGCCGCAGACTTCGCATCGCATGGCGGGCATTGTGGCGTCCGGTGCCGACACCCGGCGTCGACAGCCCCAGCAGCCGACACTCGACATCCGACACCCGGCGCCGAGGGCTCAGGCGAAGGAGTGCGTGTAGTCGGGGAGTTCGATGTCGGCGGCCTTGGCGGCCTGGGCTTCCATCAGGCGGCGCAGCGGCCAGCGGGTCATCCAGCGCATGGAGGCGGCGCGCAGGGCGATCATCGGGGCGGTGGCGGGGGCGTAGCCGCGCATGCCGCCGGGCGGGAGTTGCTGGGCCTGGGCGGCGTAGGGGCGCAGGCGGTGCTGGTAGGCGGGGTAGGCGGTGGTGAAGTCGCCGCGGGCGGTGGCGAGTTCGCCCGCCAGGAGGTACGCGCCGACCAGGGCGAGGCTGGTGCCGAGGCCGGTGAGGGGGGTGGGGCAGCAGGCGGCGTCGCCGATCAGGGCGGTCCGGCCGCGGGTGTAGTGGTCGAGGCGGACCTGGCCGAGGTGTTCGAGGAAGAAGTCGTCGGAGTCGGCCATCGCGGCGAGCAGGCGGTCGGTCTCCCAGCCGGCGCCGGTGAACTTCTCGGTGAGCAGGCGCTGTTGGGCGGCCCGGTCGCGGCGGTCGAGGGCGAGCGGGGCGGAACGGAAGCTGAGTCCGGCCTTGGTCTCGCCGGGCAGGCGGCCGGGGCGGGCCATCGCCACCAGGCCGCCGGGGGCGTTGTACATCAGGAACCAGCCGTCGAGGTCGAGGTCGATGCGGGTGGTGAACCAGGCGGTGTAGCCGCCGAGGGGGACGAAGTGCTCGCTCTCCGGGCCGAAGGCGAGGCGGCGGGTGACGGAGTGCAGGCCGTCGGCGCCGACCACCAGGTCGAAGCGGCGGGGCGGGGCGTTCTCGAAGGTGACGTGGACGCCATCGGGGTCCTCGTGCAGGGCGGTGACGGTGTCGTCGAAGAGGTACTCGACGTCGTCGGCGACGGCCTCGTACAGCAGGTCGGCGAGGTCGCCGCGGAGGATCTCCAGGTCGGAGACGATGCCCTCGCCGCCGAAGAGCTCGGTGGGCAGCCGGGCGGTGTGCCGGCCGCGGCGGTCGACCAGGGCGATGCCGCGCTGGTCGACGGCGAGTTCCCGGGCCCGGTCGAGCAGTCCCATCCGGGCGATGACGGTACGGCCGGCGCCGCGCAGGTCGACGGTCTGGCCGCCGGGTCGGGGGGCGGGGGCGCGTTCCACCACGACGGGGCGGAAGCCCGCCCTGCGTAGCCAGTACGCCAGGGCGGGGCCGGCGATGCCGCCGCCCGAGACGAGGATGTCAGGGTTGGTCGTCGAGTTCTTCATGACACCGAACGTACGGCGTACGCGCTGCACTATGCAAGCCCGTGAGTATGGAATTCTGGAGTGCCGCACTAGTGCACCAGTGCGGCGGGGGAACGGCGGGAGCTGGTGCCGGGACGGCCCCGGCAGCTAGCATGGCCGCTCACTGGTGCACTAGTGCGGAGGTGAGGCGGGTGGACCGCTACGAGCAGATCGCGGGCGAACTGCGGGAGCGGATCGAGCGCGGCGAGCTGCGCCCGGGCGACCGGGTGCCGTCCACCCGGGAGATCACCCGGCGGTGGAACGTGGCGATGGCGACGGCCACCAAGGTGCTGGCGGAGCTGCGCGGCCGGGGCCTGGTGCGGGCCGTCCCGGGCGTCGGCACGGTGGTCGCCGGGAGCCCGGGCCCCTCCCCCTCCCCCGCCCCGGCGGAGCGCCCGCCCGGGCGGCAGCTGCCCCGGCGCCCGGCGCCGGAGGGCGTCCTGACGGCGGAGCGGATCGTCGCGGCGGCGGTCGCGGTGGCCGACGGCGAGGGGCTGGAGGCGCTGTCGATGCGCCGGGTCGCGGCCGAGCTGGACGTGGCCACCATGTCGCTGTACCGGCACGTCCCGGACAAGGACGGCCTGGTGCACCTGATGATGGACCGGGTCTTCGCCGGGGTGTCGTTCTCCGCCGCGGACGCCGCGCTCGGCTGGCGGGCCCGCCTGGAGCTGGCCGCGCACCTGCTCTGGCGGACCTTCCGCGCCCACCCCTGGCTGGCCTCCGCGCTGTCGGTGACCCGGCCGCAGCCGGTGGCCAACGCGCTGCCGTTCGGCGAGTGGGTGCTGTCCGCGCTGGTCGCCGAAGGCCTGGACGTGCCGAGCGTGTTCACCGCCTACCTGACGCTGTTCAACTACGTCCGGGGCACCGCGCTCAACCTGGAGATGGAGGCCGCCGCCGAGGCCGCCACCGGGCAGGACGCCGAAGCCTGGATGGACCAGCAGGAGGGCATGTTCATGGAGCTGGTCGCCGCCTACCCCACCTTCGTCCGGCTCACCCGGGAGGGCTACGACTTCGACCTCGACCAGCTCTTCGAGTTCGGCCTGCAGCGCCTGCTGGACGGGCTGGCGGTGCTGATCGGGCAGGTGGCGCCGGACGGCCGGGCGGCGGACGGCCGGACGCCGGACGGCCGGACGCCGGACGGTCAGGACAGCAGGTCGCCCAGGTCGTAGGAGACCGGCTCCTCCAGCTGCGCGTACGTGCAGCTCTCCGGGGTGCGGTCGGGCCGCCAGCGCTTGAACTGCGTGGTGTGCCGGAACCGGGTGCCCTCCAGGTGGTCGTAGCCGACCTCGGCCACCCGCTCGGGGCGCAGCGGCACCCAGGAGAGGTCCTTCCTGCCGGTCCAGCGGCTGACCGCGCCGGGCAGCCGGCCGCTCGCCTGGGCCTGCTCGTCCTCCCAGCGCGCCCAGGGGTGGTCGCCGAGGTCGGCCGGGTCGAGGCGCAACGGGGCGAGTTCGGCGGCGAGTTCGGCCCGGCGGGCCATCGGGAAGGAGGCGCTGACGCCGACGTGCTGGAGGCGGCCGCCGGTGTCGTACAGGCCGAGCAGCAGCGAGCCGACCACCGGGCCGGACTTGTGCTCGCGGTAGCCGGCCACCACGCAGTCGGCGGTGCGGGCGTGCTTGACCTTGAAGAGGGTCCGCTTGCCCGGCCGGTACGGGGCGTCCAGCGGTTTGGCGACCACGCCGTCCAGTCCCGCGCCCTCGAAGCGGGAGAACCAGTTCCGGGCGGTGTCCAGGTCGGTGGTGGCGGGGGCGAGGTGGACCGGCGGGACGGCACCGGCCAGCAACCGGGCGAGTTCGGCCCGGCGTTCGACCAGCGGGCGGCCGGTCAGGTCGTCCCCGTCCAGGGCGAGCAGGTCGAAGACGACGAGGGTGGCGGGGGTGCGCTCGGCCAGGGTGCGGACCCGGGAGGCGGCCGGGTGGATGCGCTCCAGCAGCTCCTCGAAGTGCAGCCGCCCGTCGTGCGCGACGACGATCTCGGTGTCGACGACGCAGCGTCCGGGCAGCTGCTCCCGGACCGCGTCGACCACCTCGGGGAAGTACCTGGTCAGCGGTTTGGCGGTGCGCGAGCCGAGTTCGACCTCGTCGCCGTCGCGGAACACGATCGCCCGGAAGCCGTCCCACTTCGCCTCGTACTGCATGCCGGGCGGGATCGCGGCGACGGGCTTGGCCAGCATCGGGGACACCGGCGGCATCACGGGTAGCTGCATGCCCCCGATGGTGGCCTGGCGGAACGGCGGCGGGCGGCGTGTCGGACCGCCCCGGCGTGTCGGAGCGCCCGGGCACGTCGACGGGAGTCGGGCCGTCCGGGGGTCGGGCCGTACGGGGGCGCGCGGCGTGTCGGAGGGCGGGGGCGGCACGGCGGCGTGCCTAGCGTGGGGGCATGGCTGGAGCAGCGGTGGAGCTGGAGGTCGGCGGCCGGACGGTGCGGCTGTCGAACCCGGACAAGGTGTACTACCCGGAGCCCGGGTACACGAAGCGGGACGTCGCCGAGTACTACCTGGCGGTCGCGTCCGGGGTGCTGCGCGGGCTGCGCGAGCGGCCGACCACGTTGCAGCGCTTCCCGGACGGGGTGGGCGGCGAGTTCTTCTACCAGAAGCGCGCGCCGAAGAACCTGCCCGACTGGCTGCCGACCGCCCGGATCGCCTTCCCGTCCGGGCGCAGCGCCGACGAGGTCTGCCCGACCGAGGAGGCCGCCGTGCTGTGGGCGGCGAACCTCGGCTGCCTGACCTTCCACCCCTGGCCGGTGCGCCGCGCGGACACCGAGCACCCGGACGAACTGCGCGTCGACCTCGACCCGCAGCCCGGCACCGACTTCTCCGACGCGGTCCGGGCCGCCCTTCAACTGCGGCCGCTGCTGGAGGAGTTCGGGCTGACCGGCTGGCCGAAGACCTCCGGCGGCCGGGGCCTGCACGTGTACGTGCCGATCGAGCCGCGCTGGACGTTCACCGAGTGCCGGCACGCCGTGATCGCGCTCGGCCGCGAGCTGGAGCACCGCTCGGGCGGCGAGGTCACCACCGCCTGGTGGAAGGAGGAGCGCGGCACCCGGATCTTCGTCGACTACAACCAGATGGCCCGCGACCGCACCATCGCCTCCCCGTACTCGCTGCGCCCCCGCCCGCAGGCCACCGCCTCCACCCCGCTGCGCTGGGAGGAGCTGGAACGGGTCTCCCCCGCCGATTTCACGCTGCGCACCGTCCCGGCGCGGTTCGCCGAACTGGGCGACGTGCACGCCGGGATGGACGGTCAACGGGGCTCGCTGGAACGGGTGTTGGAGCTGTACGCGCACCAGGGGGCGGGCGACCTGCCCTACCCGCCGGACTTCCCGAAGATGCCGGGCGAGCCGGACCGGGTGCAGCCGAGCCGGGCGCGGGGGCGGGGCCGGGCCTCGGAGCAGTGAGCGGCGGGGCCGGGGGCGGGCCGCGGAGCAGTGAGCGGCGGGGCCGCCGCGGCGGCCGGTCAGTCGCTGGCGAGGCGGGCCGGGAAGCCGCCGGTGGCGATCGGGCTCCAGCGGCGCGGGGTGATCCGGATCAGCGACTTGCCCTGGCGGCGCATCGCCTCGCGGTACTCGTCCCAGTCCGGGTGCTCGCCGGAGATGTTCCGGTAGTACTCGACCAGCGGTTCCAGCGCCTCTGGCAGGTCCAGCACCTCGGCCTCGCCGTCGATCTGGACCCAGGGGCCGTTCCACTCGTCCGAGAGGACCACCACGCTCACCGCGGGGTCGCGCCGGGCGTTGCGGGTCTTGGCCCGTTCCGGGTAGGTGGAGACGACGATCCGGTTGGCGTCGTCGACCCCGCAGGTCAGCGGGGACGCCTGCGGGCTGCCGTCGGCGCGGCGGGTGAGCAGCAGCGCCCGGTGGCGGGGGCGGACGAAGTCCAGCAGCGCGGCCAGCTCCACCCGGGTGTTGGTGGCGATCGAAGGGCTCATGGCTGCCAGCCTAGGCGGTGGGGCGGCTCGCCCGGTGCGGCCCTGACGGGGTGTCGGGGAAGCTGGGTCGTCCGGGGACGGCGGGCGCGGCGGGGTGTCAGGCGCGGCAGGGTGCCGGGCGCGGCGGGGAAACGGGGTCAGGCCGGGTGGCGGGTGGTCAGCCGGGGCCGGTGGGGCGGGTGCGCAGGCGTTCGCCCTGGGGGCCGAACAGGACCAGGTACTCGACGGGGCGGTCCGGGGCGGCGTTGGCGACGGCGTGCGGGGTGCGGGTGTCGAACTCGGTGGCCTCGCCCGCGGTGAGCAGCAGTTCGCGGTCGCCGAGGGCGAGGCGGAGGCGTCCGGAGAGCACGCAGAGCCACTCGTGGCCGGGGTGGGAGACCGGGCGCGGCCGGGGCGGGGGTGCGGTGGCGGCGGGCAGGACGTGCTTGTGGGCGTGCAGGCCGCCGACGTAGTGGGTCAGCGGGAGCACCGTCTTCGCGGTGCCCGGGTCGGTGCGGCGGGGCGGGGCGGGGCG
>NZ_JOGH01000130.1:0-17587 GCF_000721345.1 Kitasatospora sp. NRRL B-11411
CCCCGTCCCCCTCCGCCACCCCCCTCGCCGGCCCGCCTGCCGCGGCCGCCTCCGCCTCCTCCGGCACCGGCGCCCTGCTGACCGTCCTGGCCCTGGTCCTGGCCGCCGCGGCCGGCGGAGCCGCCTACGCAGTCCGCCGCCGCAAGCGCTCCTGACCACCCCTCGGGCCGACCGCGGCCCCCTCCCCCCGTTTCCCGACCACCGAATTCCGGAGTCACACCCATGTCCCACGCCCCCGCCCGTCACCGCAACCGCACCCGGCTGGCCGCACTGGCCGCCGCGACCGCGGGTCTCGGTCTCACCGCCTTCGGCCTGCCCTCACTGGCCTTCGGCGCCGGCGCCCCCACCACCGTCAGCTACGACACCGGTTCGCTGGACTGGGGCGTCAAGGCCAGCTTCCGGAACTACGTGACCGGCCCGGCCGGCGGCGGCAGCGTCGAGCTGAGCGGCGGGGCGACCACCAACGCGGACGGCTCGTACCACTTCAACCTGGCCTCCGCGGGCTACGACCTGACCACGCACCGGCTGAACGCCGCGTTCGACGGCGGGGTCCGCTTCCTCGCCCACGGCGGCGCGCTGGACGTCGCGCTGAGCGACCTGCGGATCGTCACCGAGGGCACCACCGGCACCCTCACCGCCGACACCGCCTCGAAGGAGAGCATCGGCGCCACCGCCCCGACCCTCCGTCAGGACGTCGCACTGGCCACCTTCACCGTCGCCCGCGACACCACCAACGGCGGCGCCACCCCCGCCACCCTGACCGCCGACGGCGCGAAGGCGTTCGCGGGCTTCTACCCGGAGGGCACCGCCCTGGACGCGCTGTCGATCGTCCTCAAGCAGACGCCCGCCCCGTCCCCGTCGCCCTCCGTCTCGGCCTCGACCTCGGCGTCCGCATCCCCCTCCGCTTCCCCCTCCACCTCCACCTCCCCGTCCACCGAGCCGTCCGGTTCCCCCGAACCGTCGAACTCCCCCAGCCCCTCCGCCTCCGCTTCCTCGCCCTCCTCCTCGCCCGCTCCGTCCGCGTCCGCCTCCACCCCGGCGGGGCGTGAGCTGGCGATCGTGGACGGCCGGCTGGAGTGGGGCGTGCAGGCGGACTTCCTGGCCTACGTGACGGGGCCGATCGCGGGCGGCAAGGTGGAGTTCGGCGGCGGCGCGGACGGGTTCCGGTTCGGTGCGGGCAGCGGCAGCTACCGGACGGACACCCACGCGCTGTCGGCGGGCTTCGCCGGGTCGGTGCGCTTCCTGGGCCACCAGGCGGCCGACGGGCACTACCAGTTGGACACCACGCTCTCGAACCCGGGCGTCCGGGTGGACGCCTCCGGCGCGTACCTGGTGGCCGACGTGGCCGCCAACTCGCTCTCCGGCGGGGCCCCGGTGCGGCTGACCGGGGCCCGGATCGCCGAACTCGACCTCTCCGGGGCCGACTTCACCCCGGTCGACGGCGTGGTGACGCTGCGCCAGGTCCCGGCGAAGCTGACGGCCGAGGGCGTGCCGGTGTTCGGCCAGTACCCGGCGGGCAAGGCGCTGGCCCCGGTGACGGCGGTGCTCTCCTTCGACCGGAACGCCACCCTGCCGACCACCGCCCCGACCACCGGCACGGGCACCGGTACCGGCACCGGTACGGGCACCACCACCGGTTCCGGCACGACCGGTGGCGCCACCCTCACCAGCTCCGGCGGCGAGCTGGCCTTCACCGGCGGCGGCACCGGCACCGTGCCGATGCTGGCCACCGCGGCCGGGCTGCTGCTGGTCGGCGGGGCGACCACCGTCCTGGTGCGCCGCCGCTCCTCCGGCACCACCACCGCCGCCGAGCAGGGGCGCTGACACCGCGTCGGGCCCGTACGGAGTCTCCGTACGGGCCCGACGGGCGTGCTGCGGGGGCGGCGGGTCAGCGGGCGCCGGCCAGGACGGCGAGTTCGCGCAGGCGGGTGAAGTAGTCGGCGGCCCCGGGGTCGTCGGCGAGTTCGGGCAGGATCCGGTCGACGGTCGCTATGCCGGTGCGCAGCGCCTCTCTGCGGCGTTGGTCGAGCGGGCCGGTCAACGCGGCGGACACGCAGCCGGCGAGATGGCTCTCCAGCAGCACCAGGTCTTCACCGGCGGGCGAACGCCGGTAGCAGCTCTGCGGAAAGGGCAGGTCGAGGAAGCCCTGCCAGAGGGTGGCCAACTGGTCATCGTGCGTGTCGCTCATGCGGACGATGATGCCCGAGCGGACGGCCGCCCCGTCACCCGCCCCGTCCCTCCTCCGCCCACGACGCAGCCCGCGACCGCGGCACGCACCACGACGACGGGGCCCGGTACGGGAACGGTTCCCGTACCGGGCCCGGCGGGAGGGGGCGGCCCGTCCGCGGCGTGCTCAGGCGCTCAGCGGGTACCGTCCGCCGAGCTCGCCGAATATCGCGCCGTTGAGGACGAAGGCCCGCTTGCACTCCTCGGCGACCCGGCGGCGCTCGACCTCGTCCATCAGCTCGCCCGCGGCGTCCAGCCGGGCGCGGTAGTCGCGCTTGAACGCGGCGGGGTTGTCGATCTCCTCGAAGACGTAGAACCGGACGCCGTCGCCCTTGCGTTCGAAGCCCCAGGTGCGCTCGGCGACGCCGCGGATGATCTGGCCGCCGGACAGGTCGCCGAGGTAGCGGGTGTAGTGGTGGGCGAGGTAGCCGGCCGGCCAGGTCTCGGCGAGTTCCTCGATCCGGGCGACCAGCGCCTCGGTGGCGGGCAGCGGGGCGAGGGTGGTGCGCCAGTCGGGGCCGGCCAGGTGGTCGAGGTCGCGTTCGATGGCGGCGGTGCGCAGCAGGGCGCGGTCGATCAGCGGTCCGGCCACGGGGTGGGCGGCGAGGGTGTCCAGCCGGGATTCCAGGGCCCGGTAGACGTACCGGAGTTGGCCGGTGAGGTCGGTGTAGGCCTGGCGGCCGAGCCGTCCGCCGAGCAGGTCGCCCATGAAGGAGGACTGTTCGGCCGCCCGGTGCTCCTCGGCGCTGGCGGTGCGGAGCAGGGCGGAGAAGGCGGCGGGCTGCTGGTCGGAGCTGGACATCGGGGAGTGCCTCCAAAGATCGAATCCCCCCGATTATTTAGGTGAGGCTCACCTAAGTCAAGCTGTTTGCCGACACCCTGTCGGGAAGTTCCCACGGGGCGTTAATTCCCTCGTCCCGACCGGGTTGACGTGCTTGGATGCCCGTCATGGACCGATCATTCGACGCCCTGGTCGACGAGGCCGCCGCCGCTCCCGTCGACGGCTGGGGTTTCGCCTGGCTCGACGGCCGGGCCACCGAGCAGCGGCCCTCCTGGGGGTACCAGCGGCTGCTGGGCGAGCGGCTGGCGGCGGCCGGTGCGGCGCTCGACCTGCAGACCGGCGGCGGCGAGGTGCTCGCGGGGGCGGGGCCGGAGAACTTCCCGCGCACCATGGCGGCCACCGAGGGCTGGCCGCCGAACGCGGCGCTGGCCACCCGCCGGCTGCACCCGCTGGGCGCCGTCCTGGTGGCCTCCCCGGCCGACGCGCCGCTGCCGTTCGCGGACGGCGCGTTCGACCTGGTGACGAGCCGTCACCCGGCGGCGGTGGACTTCCCGGAGATCGCCCGGGTGCTGGCCCCGGGCGGCAGCTACTTCGCGCAGCACGTGGGCGGGCGCACCAACGTCGAGCTGAGCACGTTCTTCCTCGGCCCGTTCCCGGTGCCCACCGCCCGCGAGCACGAGGTGGAGGCCGGGCTGGCCCGGGCGGCGGGGCTGGAGGTGGTGCAGTGCCGCAACGAGCGGCTGCGCCTGGAGTTCTCCGACGTCGGCGCGGTGGTCTGGTTCCTGCGCAAGGTGGTCTGGACGGTGCCGGACTTCTCGGTCGACCGCTACCGCGAGCGCTTGCGCGCCCTGCACGAGCGGATCGAGCGCGAGGGCGTCTTCGTCTCCACCATGTCCCGCACCCTCTTCGAGGCCCGCAAACCCACCGCCTGAACCCGCCCGCGTACCGCCTGAACCGCCCGTTCGGCTGGGCCGCCCGGCCCAAGCCGTCACCCGCACCGGCGAACCCCCGGATCGCCGCCGCCCGGAGCGGCTATGCATCTCGCGGAACCACCACGGGAGGCGGGCGCAGTGGCAGCAGAGGGAAGTGCGGCGGACGGGCGCGCCGAGCTGGACCGCAAGGGCGGGCCGGGGCACACGGTGCTGCTGGCGCTGCTGGCGGCGGTGCCGCTGGTGAAGATCGCCTGGACGGTCGGCGGCGGTTCGCACACCCGCGAGGTGGTCACCACCATGGGCGTGCCGAACCTCGGCGAGGTGCTGGTCGGCATGGTGACGACCCGTCCGCTGCTGGGTTCGCTGGTGGCGGTGGTCACCTCCCGGCTGGTGTTCGCGCTGTTCGCGGCGCGCGGCGCCGTCCCGCGGGGGCGCTCGGCGGGCGCGCTGGCCCGGACGGTGGCGCTGACCCTGGTCAACCCGCTGGCGATGGGCGTGCTGTGCTGGGTGTTCTACGGGCCGTGGTGGGGGCTGGGGGTGGCGCTGGCCGCGCTGGCGCTGCGGCAGGGCGTGGTCCAGGAGTACCGGGCGGGCCGCCGCACCCACCCGTCCGGGCGGCCGGACACCGCCGCGCTCGCGCCGTGGCGGCTGCGGCTGGTGGCGGCCGAGCAGTGGGCGGCGCTGCTGCTGACGGTGCTGGTGCTGCCGTTGACGGCGTTCGCCGCCGCGCTGGACGGGCTGGCCTGGGACACCGTGCTGCGCTGCGAGGTCGCGGCGGGGTCGCACACCGAGGAGTCCCGGCTGATCGAGCTCGACCGCAAGGGCAACGGCGTGGTCGGCTGGGACCTGCACGCCCGGGAGGTCGTCAACGGGCTGGGCTGCGTCAAGGAAGAATCGCTGCGGGTCCGCCCGGCCTGGTGGAACTCCTGACCGCCGCCGGCCGGTCCAGCGTCCGGCGCACGGGGTGGCCGGAGGCGTCGGTGGTCAGCCAGCTGCCGTCGCCGAGCGGGCACAGGTCGTAGCAGTCGGTGGCGTGCGAGTCGAACTCGCCGAGGATGCGGCCGGTGTGCGCGTCGACCCGGTAGCTGCGGAACCACTCCTGCTCGGTCTCCTCGTCCTCGCCGTACAGCACCACCGCGAGGGTGTCCGGGTCGAGGTAGCCGCCGCTCCACTCGACCACGGCCTCCCACTCCGTGCTGTCGTAGCCGAAGTCGTCGACGGTCAGGGTGAACTCGGCCTCGCCGCCGGGGTGGGCGTGCACGACGAGGTCGGCCTGGCCGTGGTCGACCGTCAGGAAGTGCTTCCCGTCCGGGGAGAGGCCGATCAGGCAGCGGTCGCTCCAGGGGTAGGGGCGCAGGTCGAGGACGCCGTCGGCGGCGGTGCCGCGGAAGACGGTCGTGCCGTCCTGGCCCTCGCCGACGTCGAGCAGCACCTCCCCGCCGGGGTGGGTGAAGTGCTCGCCGCCGTGGCCGACGGTGTCCAGCGCGGTCTGTGCCAGGAGCGCGCCGGTGTCGGCGTCCAGCACCGTCCAGTGGTCGTGGCCGGCCCGGCCGGCCATCGCGTCGGGCTGGTAGAGCCACAGCTGCCGGCCGTCCGCCGAGAGCCCGCAGCCCGGCCGGTGGCCGAGCTCCTCGGTGCGCTCCCCCGCGATGGCCGAGCGCCACAGCTCGCTGCCGTCCGCCGCGACGCACACCGCGGCGTCCAGCGTGGTGTAGTACGCCCGCGACAGGTCCCGCGCCACCGCCCGGTCGCACACCGCGTCGCCGTCCCGGGGCCGGAACCGGGCGACCGGCGCCAGCACCCCGAGCTCCGGGGCGGCCGGGTCGTAGGCGCAGATCACCCCGTCCACCAGCCGGGCGGTGAGCGGGCGGAGGTGCGCGTTCTCGGTCATGGCGGGGACCTTAGCCCACCTCGCCGACAGGCCCCGGGCCGGGCTTCTCGGCGGTGACCACGAACACCGTGACGGCGGCCAGGAACGGCCCGCGCGCCAGGTGCTCCAGCCACTCCCCGGCCTGCTCCCGGGTCAGGTACCCGGCGGCGACGGCCCGTTCGGTGTTGCGCTGCAGGCCGAGCACCCGGTCGGCGGCCCGGACCTCGCGGAAGAGCACCGGGACGGGGACGACGGCGCGCACGGCGAGCCCGGACTCCTCGGCCAGCCGCGGCAGTTGACGCCCGATCAGCGGGTTGCGGACGATCCGCTCGGTGAGGTGCCGGGTGAAGGCGCGGGCCGGGGCGGGGTCGGGGTGGTCGACGGCGAGGGTGTCCCAGTCCGGTTCGGCGGCCACCAGCCGGCCGCCGGGGCGCAGCACCCGGCGGGCCTCGGCGAGGGCGGCGGCCGGATCGGCGAGGTGCTGGAGCAGCCGGTCGGTGCGGATCCGGTCGGCGCTGCCGGGGGCCAGCGGGAGGCGGTGGACGTCGGCGCGCAGGACGGCCGTGTTCGGCAGCCCGGCGGCCAGGCCGGCGGCCCGCAGGGCCATCCGCGGGTCCCGGTCGATGCCCAGCACCCGGCCGCGGGCGGTGGCGGCGCGGGCCAGCGCGGGCAGCGCGGCGCCGGTGCCGCAGCCCCAGTCGAGCAGGTGCTGCCCGGGGCGGGCGTCCAGGGCGTCCAGCAGGACCTGCTGGTAGGCGCGGGCCTGGTCGGTGCCGTTGAGGCGCTCCTGGTAGGCGATCCGGTCGGGGACGACGGTCTCGAAGAGCTGCCCGGCGACGTCGGCGAGCGCGTTCAGCTCCCGGCCGAGGGCGCTGCGGCCCGCGTCGGTGAGGCGGACCGGGCGGCGGCGGCCCTCGCCGGGCAGGTTCTCGATCAGCTGCTTGTCGCGCAGCCGGGCCAGGGCGCCGGAGAGGCTGCCGCGGCCGAGCCGGGCGCCGGTCATCCGTTCGATGGCGGTGTTGACGGCGTAGCCGTGCAGCGGCCCGTCCGCGAGCGCGGACAGCACCAGCATCTGGGCGTCGTTGGTGCGCACCTGGCTCCGCTCCTCCGGGGTCCTTCGTGGGTCCTTCATGGGTCCTTCGTCGGTTTTTCGACGGCTCTCGGTCGGTCCGTCGCCGTTCGCCCGTCCGACCGCGCTTCTCGATGACACGCGACGCGTGCTATTCATTGTGCACCACGCGGTCCGCCCGTCGTCCGAAAGGCCGTCACCTTGCCTGCCGTGAAGCCCACCCCGCCTCTGCGCGCCCTGCGCTCCCTGCAAGCCCTGCGGGCCGGTCGGCTGCGCCGCCGCCTGGCCGGGACCGAACTGCCCCGGCACATCGGCCTGATCATGGACGGCAACCGCCGCTGGGCCCGCGAGCACGGCTTCGCCGACACCCGGCTCGGCCACCGCTACGGCGCGCAGCACGCGAGCGCGGTGCTCGGCTGGTGCGAGGCGGTGGGGGTGCGGCACGTGACGGTGTTCGTCTGCTCGGCGGAGAACCTGCGGCGGCGCGGCGACGAGGAGGTCGCGTTCCTGATGCGGGTGATCGAGGAGGTGCTGACCCGCAACCTGGCCGGACCGCGCCCCCGCTGGCAGGTCCGGGTGGCGGGCGACCCGGACACCCTGCCGGAGTCGACGGCCCGCGCCCTGGCCCGTGCGGAAGCAGCCACCGCCGCCTGCACCACCGGCGCCCGCCTCACCCTCGCGGTCGGCTACGGCGGCCGCCAGGAACTGGTCGACGCCGTCCGGAACCTGCTGCACGCCCACGCCGACACCGGCCGCCCGGTCCGGGCCCTGGCCGAGGAACTGACCTCCGACCACATCGCCCGCCACCTCTACACCGCCGGCAGCCCCGACCCGGACCTGGTCATCCGCACCAGCGGCGAGCAGCGGATGTCCAACTTCCTGCTCTGGCAGAGCGCCTACGCGGAGCTCTACTTCTGCGACGCCTACTGGCCCGCCTTCCGCGAGGTCGACTTCCTCCGCGCCCTGCACACCTACGCCACCCGCAAACGCCGCTACGGCGCCTGACCCCGGCCGGAGGCCGGGGTCAGGGGCCGGAGGGCAAGGGTCGGGGCCCGGGGCCGCCGCGCCCCCGTCCTCGCTTTCCCCCTCCTGCGCCCTCGCCCTTCGCACTTGTCCTTGCCCTTCGCTCTCGCCGGCAGCCGAACAGGCGGGCCGCACGAGGGCGGTGGCGCTCTCCCTCGCCGTCAGTCGAACAGGCGGGCCAGGGCGAGGGCCGCGGCGCCCTGGGGGACGGCGAGGGGGGCGGCGCGGGTGAGGGTGACGTGCTGCCAGGCCGGGTCGGGCAGGCGGGTGGCGAGTTCGGTGCGGATCGCGGTCTCGTAGCGTTCGGGGTCGTCGAGGAGGGCGGTGCCGCCGAGGGTGACCTCCTCGACGTCGAGGAGGCGGACCAGGTTGGCGACGCCGACGGCGAGGGCGGCGGCGGCCCGGTCGGGGCGGCCGTCCCGGAGGGCGGTGAGGCAGAGGGCCTCCAGGCAGCCGCGGGCGCCGCAGGCGCAGGGCGGGCCGGCCGGGTCGAGGCACTGGTGGCCGAACTCGCCGGCGTTGGTGCGCGCGCCGCGCTGGACGCGGCCGCCGAGCACCAGGCCGGCCCCGGCGCCGTCGCCGAGGGAGACGAAGGCGCGGTGGTCGGGGCCCGGGCGGCCGAGCACCCCGGCGGTGGTGTTCTTCTCCACCAGGACCGGGAGCCCGGTCCGGTCCTGGACGGCTTCGCGCAGGTGGAGGCCGTGCCAGCGGGGCATGCCGGTGACCTGGTGGAGGACGCCGTCGCGGGTGTCGAGCGGGCCGGGGCAGGCGAGGCCGAGGCCGAGGACGCGGCCGTCCGTCCCGGTGCCGGCGGTGAGTTCCCGGACCATGGCGGCCAGCCGGTCGAGGACCGGCCCGGGTTCGGCGTCCGGGGCGATCGGCGCCCGGTCCTGGGCGACGACGGCGCCGGTGAGGTCGACCTGCAGCAGGTGCAGGCCGTGGCGGCCGATCTCGGCACCGAGGGCGTACCGGGAGCGCGGGGCGAGCCGGAGCAGCGTGCGGGGTTTGCCGCTGCGGCCGGCGACGTGCGCGCGTCCGGCCTCGGTGAGCAGGCCGTCGGCCAGCAGGCGGGCGGTGATCTTGCTGATCGCCTGGGCGGTCAGTCCGGTGCGGGCGGCCAGTTCGACCCGGCTGGTGCCGTCCTCGGCGGCGCGGACGGCGCGCAGCACGGCCGCGTCGTTGCGGTCGCGGAGCAGGGCGAGGTTGAGGGCGCGGTGCGGGGCCGGGTCGCTGGTCACGGAGTCGATGGTACGGGTGCTTGCCAGTTAATCCACGCTGTTGTTTAACTTGGGGTATGGACTCCTCGCCCCTGAACGTGGGACTCGTCGGCTACGGCATCGCCGGCGCCGTCTTCCACGCGCCCCTGATCAGCACCACGCCGGGCCTGCGCCTCGCGGCCGTGGTGACCGCCGACCCGGAGCGCCGCGCGCGGGCGGCCGCCGCCCACCCCGGCGCCGCCCTGCTCCCGGACACCGACGCGCTGTGGGCCGCGGCGCCCGAACTCGGCCTGGACCTGGTGGTGGTCGCCTCCCCCAACCGCACCCACATCCCGCTGGCCACCCGCGCCGTCGAGGCCGGGCTGCCGGTGGTGGTCGACAAGCCGCTCGCCGCCACCGCCGCCGAGGGCGAGCGACTGGCCGCCCTGGCCCGGGAACGGGGGGTGCTGCTCAGCGTGTTCCAGAACCGGCGCTGGGACGGCGACTTCCGCACCGTCCGGCAACTGGTCGACTCGGGCCGGCTCGGCCGGGTGAACCGGTTCGAGTCCCGCTTCGAGCGCTGGCGCCCCGAACTCAGCGGCGCCTGGCGCGAACTGGGCGACCCGGCCGAGGCCGGCGGCGTGCTCTACGACCTCGGCGCGCACCTGGTCGACCAGGCCCTGGTCCTGTTCGGCCCGGCCGAGCGGGTCTACGCCGAACTCGACGCCCGCCGCACCGGCGCCGCGACCGACGACGACAGCTTCGTCGCCCTCACCCACGCCGACGGCACCCGCTCGCACCTGTGGATGAGCGCGACCGCCGGCGACCTCGGCCCCCGCTTCCGGGTCCTGGGCTCCCGGGGCGCGTACGTCACCCACGGCCTGGACGGCCAGGAGGACGCGCTGCGCCTCGGCGGCACCCCCGCCGACCCGGACTGGGGCGTCCGCGCCCCCGAGCACTGGGGCTCGTTCCGGGCCGGGGACGCCGTCGAGCCGGTGGCCACCCTGCCCGGCCGCTACCAGGACTACTACGCGGGCCTGGCCCGGGCCCTGCGCGGCGACGGCCCCGTCCCGGTCGAGGCGCAGGACGCCGTCCAGGCACTGCGGGTACTGGAGGCGGCGCAGCGCTCCTCCCGCACCGGCACGGCGGTGACCCTGTGAACCCGGACGCCACCCGCCCCGACGACACCCCTCCCGACATCGCCGAACTGGAGCGCCAGCACCGGGAGTTGCAGCTCCCCTCGGCCGGCCTGGCGGACACCTGGCGGCTCGGCTCGCTGATCGTCGCGGTGGCCCTGGAGCGCGGCCTCGCGGTGACGGTCGACATCCGGCGCGGCGAGCAGCAGGTCTTCCACGTCGCACTGCCGGGCACCAGCGCCGACAACGACGACTGGATCAGCCGCAAGGCGGCCGTGGTCCGCCGGTTCGGCGAGGCCTCCTACCTGGTGGGCGAGCGCCACCGGGCCAAGGGCCGGGCCTTCGACCTCGACCCGGCGCGCTACGCCGCGCACGGCGGCTCCTTCCCGCTGCTGGTGCGCGGCACCGGGATGGTCGGCACGGTCACCGTCTCCGGCCTGCCGCAGCTCGACGACCACCGCCTGGTCACCGAGTGCCTGGCCCGGTACCTGGTGGAGCGTCAGCAGTAGCGTCCGGCCCGGCGCCCGGCGGAGGCCGGGCGTCAGGGCGCGTCCGTCCGGCGCAGGGCCAGCACCGTGTTGTGGCCGCCGAAGCCGAGCGAGTGGCTGAGCGCCAGCCGGGGGCCGTGGTCGCGGGGGCGGCCGGTGACCAGGTCGATTCCGGCGGTGTCGGGGCCGGGGGCGTCGTGGTTGGCGGTGGGCGGGGCGGTGCCGGTGCGCAGGGTGCGGACGGTGAGGGCGGCCTCGATCGCGCCGGCCGCGCCCATGGTGTGGCCGAGGGCGCCCTTGGCGGAGGTGACGCTGGGCGGGGTGCGGGCGAACAGGTCGCGGATCGCGGCGGCCTCGGCCCGGTCGCCCCGCGGGGTGCCGGTGCCGTGCGCGTTGACGTGTTCGACCTCGCCGGGTGCGGCGTCCGCGGCGCGCAGCGCGAGGGCGACGGCGGCGCGCAGGCCGCGGCCCGCCGGGTCGGGGGCGGTGGGGTGGTGGGCGTCGGAGGTGGTGGCCCAGCCGGCGAGGTGGGCCAGGGCGGGGGCGCCGCGGGCGGCGGCGTCGGCGGCGCGTTCCAGCACCAGGACGCCCGCGCCCTCGCCGAGCACGAAGCCGTCCCGGTCCCGGTCGAAGGGCCGGGAGGCGGTGGCGGGCCGGTCGGTGCGCCGGGACAGCGCGCCGGTCCGGGCGAACGCGGCCGCGCACAGCGGGGTGGCCATCGCGTCGGTGCCGCCCGTCACGGCGAGGTCGCAGGCGCCGGTGGCGAGCAGCAGGGCGGCGTGCGCGATCGCGTTGGCGCCGGAGGCGCAGGCGGTGGAGGTGTGCAGGGCGGGGCCGGTGGTGCGCAGCGCGAGGGCGAGGTGGCCGGCGGCGGACAGGTTGGGCAGGTAGCCGGTGAGGGTGAGCGGGGAGAGGGCGTCGGGGCCGCGGTCGAGCAGGCGGCGGTGGGCGTCCTCCAGGACGGCCACGCCCCCGGCGGCCGAGCCGACCACCACGGCGACCCGGGCCGGGTCCCAGTCGGGGGGCCGGGGGCCGAACGCCTCGATCCCGGCTTCCCGGAGCGCTTCCTGGGCCGCCGTCAGCAGGTAGCGGGTGGAGCGGTCCAGCCGCCAGCCCTGCCGGACGGGGGCGTCCTCGGGGTGCGGCGGGCGGCAGCTGATCGGTACCGGGGTGCCGTCCAGGGCGGGGTCGTACCGGGCGGTGCCGCGCCCCTCGCACAGGGTGCGCCAGGTGGCGGCCATCCCGGCGCCCCCGGCGGTGACGGCCCCGGTGCCGGTGACGACGATCCGCGCCCGGTCCGCCCGGTCCGCCCGCTCAGTCCGCTCAGTCCGGTCAGTCATCTCCGGGTCGCCGCCCGTCCAGCAACCTGCGCACTTCGTCGGCGAGTTCGCCGACCGTCACGTCGCCGGTGGCGGCTTCGGCGTCCAGCGGGACGCCCCACTCCTCCTGCAGCGTGACGTACAGCTCGACGACGGACAGCGAGTCGAGGTCGAGGTCCTGGAAGCTGGCCCGAGCGGTGATGAGATCGGCGGGGACGTCGAACTTCCCGGTGAGGACGGCGGCGATGCGTTCGGTGACCTGGTCCACGGGGTCTCTCCTCCTGGTGGGACGTCAGTCCAGGGTGCGGCGGACGGGGGTGGCGGCGGGCCAGGTGAGGGCGACGGACGCCCAGGTCAGGCCGCCGCCGAAGGCGGTGAGCAGGGTCGGGGTGCCGGGGGCGAGGGCGCGTTGCGGGCCGTCGTCGGCGAGCACCAGCGGGATGGACGCGGCAGCGGTGTTGCCGAGTTCGCGCAGGTTGCCGAAGCGGACGGCGGGCGGCAGGCCGAGGCGGTCGGCGACCGAGTCGAGGATCCGCTGGTTGGCCTGGTGGGCGACGAACGCGCCGAGGTCGGCGGGTTTCCAGCCGGCGGCGGCCAGCGCCCGGGCGGCGGAGTCGGTGAGGTGCCGGACGGCCTGGCCGTAGACGGAGCGGCCGCGCATCCGGAACCAGTGCCCGTCCGGGTCCTGCCGCTGCCGGTCGGGGTGGCGGGAGCCGCCCGCGTCGATGGTGATCAGGGCGGCGCCGCCGCCGTCGCTGCCCAGGTCGGCGGCGTGCAGCGCGCCGGGCGCGCCGTCCTCGGCGGCGGCCAGCAGCACCGCCCCGGCGCCGTCGCCGAACAGGGCGGCGGTGTCCCGGTCGGTGGGGTCGACGATGGTGGAGTAGGTGTCGGCGCCGATCACCAGCGGGTGGCGGCAGGCCCCGGCGCGGACCAGGGCGTCGGCGGTGGCCAGCGCGTACAGGAAGCCGGAGCAGACCGCGGACAGGTCGAGGGCGGGGACGCGCGGCAGGCCGAGCCGGTGGGCGACGGCGGGTGCGGTGGCGGGGCAGGGGTGGTCGGGGGTGGTGGTGGCGAGCAGCACGAAGTCCGGTGCGGCGTCGGCGGATTCGATCGCGGCGGCCGCGGCGTACACGGCCAGGTCGCCGGTGGCGGTGCCGGGTGCGGCGCGCCGGCGGCGGTGGATGCCGGTGCGCCGGCGGATCCACTCGTCGCTGCTGTCGAGGCGTCCCTCGGTGATCACCTGCTGGTTGTCGACGCTGCGGGCGGGCAGGCAGGAGCCGATCCCGACGACGGCCGCGCGGGGCACCGGACGCCCCCTCAGGCCGCGAACGGGGAGGGCGGCTTGGGGATGGCCCCCAGTCCGCCGTCGGGGGTGCTCAGGCCGCCGTCCAGCACCAGGGCCTGCGCGGTGACCAGCGCGGAGGCGGGCGAGGCGAGGAACAGCACCGCCCCGGCGACGTCCTCGGGGGTGCCCCAGCGGCCCTGCGGGACGTGCGCCATCAGCCACTGCGAGAACGGCTCGGTGCCGGACGCGAAGCTGGTCATGTCGGTGGTGATCCAGCCGGGACAGACCGCGTTGACCCGGATCCCCTCGCGGGCCCAGCCGACGCCCAGGCTGCGGGCCAGCGAGATCTGCGCGGCCTTGGTCGCGGCGTACGCGTCCAGCAGCGGGGTGCCCATCACCCCGGACGCCGAGGACATCAGGATCAGCGAGGCCCGGTCGGACGCCGCCAGGTGCGGGTGCGCGGCCCGGCAGATCTCGGCCGTGGCGTTCAGGTTGACGGCGATCACGTGCTCCCAGTCCTGCTGGGTGGAGTGCTGGAACGGCACCAGGACGGGGCTGCCGTCCGCCGCGGTGGGCAGCACCCCGGCGTTGTGCAGCAGCACGTCGATCCCGCCGAGTGCCGCGGCCGCCCGTTCCACCAGGGCGCTCGGCGCGCCCGGTTCGGCCAGGTCCGCGGCCAGCGCCACGGCCCGCACCCCGTGCCCCTCGGCCTCCTCGGCCGCCTCCCGCAGCGCGGCCCCGGTCCGGGCGCTCAGCGCCAGGTCGCACCCGGCCTCGGCCAGCGCCAGCGCGCAGGCCCGGCCGATGCCCCGCGACGCCCCGGTGACCAGCGCGCGGGCGCCGTCCAGTCGGAACGCCCCCGGCAGTGTGCTCTTGCTCATGGCAGTGCTTCCTTCCGTTCGCGGTCGATTCCCCCCGGGGTCCCGGACCAGCGCAGCAGGGCGCTGCCCCAGGTCATGCCGGCCCCGAAGACGGTCAGCAGGATCAGGTCGCCGGGCCGCAGTCGGCCCTCGGCGTGCGCGGTGGCCAGCGCGTACGGGGCGCTGGCCGCGCCGATGTTGCCCACCAGGTCGCCGACCACGGTCATCCGGTCGGCGAGGCCCGCCTCGGCGGCGAGCCGGCGCACCAGGACCGGGTTGGGCTGGTGGGTGATCACGTGGTCAATGTCGTCGACGCCCAGGCCGTGCCGCTCCAGCGTCTCGTGCAGCATCCGCGGGAAGGCGTCCCGGATGAACCGGCTCACCGTCCGCCCGTCCATCCGGATCCGGTGCGCGCCCTCCGCGAGGGTCTCCCGGGTCGCCGGGCGGCGGCTGCCCCCGGCCGGGATCAGCACCCGGTCGGCGAGCCGCCCGTCCGTGCCGAGCCGGAACCCGCCCAGCCCGCCCGGCGGTTCCACCGGGCCCAGCACGGTGGCGGCGGCGCCGTCCGCGAACAGCACGGCGGTGGCCCGGTCCGCCGGGTCGACGAACTTCGAGTACGCCTCCACCCCGACCACCGCGGCGAGCACCGGCCCGTCCGCCTCGCGCAGCCAGTCGTGCGCGACCTTCGCCCCGAACAGCCAGCCCGAGCAGGCCGCCGACACGTCCAGCGCGACGGCGTTGCCGGCCCCGACCAGTGCCTGCACCCGGCAGGCGGTGGCCGGGCCCAGCTCGTCCGGCGTGGAGGTCGCGCACACCAGCAGGCCGAGCCGCTCCGCCGGCACCCCGGCCGAGGCCAGCGCCCGGCGCACCGCCTCGGCGGCGAGGTCCGAGGCCGCCTGCCCGTCCGCCGCGACGTGCCGCCGCCGCACCCCCGTCCGCTCCGCGATCCACTCCGGCGTCACCCCGGCCCCGGCCGCCACCTCCCCGTTGCCCCGCACCCGCACCGGCACGTACCGCCCGGTGCCCCACACGCCCACCGCGTTCACCACCGCGCACTCCTCACTCGGGAAACTCCTGCTCGGACGGGGTGTTCGGCCCCTCGGGACGGCCCTCCCGGGCGGGGCCGTCGGGAGGGCCCTCGGGGAAGCCGCCGGGAGATCTGCTGGGAAAGCCCTCGGGAAAGCCCTCGGGGAATCCCTCCGGAAGGACGATGTCGTCGGGGAAGGCGAAGGCCCGCTCGACCTGCTCCAGGTGCGGCAGCAGCCGGTCGTAGCCGCGTTCGAGGGCGTTCTCCAATCCGGCCAACTCGCCGGGGGCGAGGGTGCGGTGGCGCAGCAGGGCGCCGGCCGTCCGGTCGGCGGCGCGCAGGGCGGCGAGGTGGGCGAGGGCGTCGGTGGCCCCGTCCGGCGGGAGGGCGGCCAGGGCCCGCGGGAGGTCCTCGGCGGCGAGCCGGGCGGCGTACGCCGCGCCGAGTTCGGCCGCCCGGTCGAGCAGCGGGTTCCACACCTCGAAGGGGGTGGCGCCGCCGCGGGCCCGCTCGGCGGTGGCGCGCCGCAGCCAGCCGGTCAGGGTGTGCTGGTGCCGGGCCAGGACGGCGGGCCACCAGCCGGGGTCGCCGAGGTCGGCCGGGACCGGCGGGGGCCCGCCGGGGCCGGCCTCCGCCAGCAGGGCGCGTCCGAGGTCGTAGCGGATCAGCCGGCTGTCGCCGCCGGCCGGGTCGAAGGAGCGGGCGAATCCGTGGTAGCCGGCCAGCCGGTTGCCGTCGGCCAGCCCGGCGTGGCCGCAGCGGCGCTGGCACTCGGCGATGATCCGCTCGGCCTCGTCGGCGCAGTGCGCCTTGTACGCGGACAGCGGGCGGCTGACGGCGGCCCACGGCGCGAAGCCGCTCTCCGCGCCGGCGGCGTCGGACTCCCGGGCGGCGGCGAGCAGTTCGCGGGCCCGGGCGGCGGCGCAGCTGAGCGCGAAGGCGTCGGCGAGGGCGCCGAGCAGGGCGCGCTGCTGGCTGCGGTGGGCGAGCAGCGGGGTGCCGGGGGCGAGCGCGGCCCGGGTCTCGCGGTGGCGGGAGTGCCGGACGGCGAGCACCGCGGACTGCCGGGCGAGCGCGGCCAGCGCGGTGGGCAGGACGCCCCACAGGTCCTGGCCGACCGCGAGGGTGCGGCGCAGCCGGTCCTCGGGGGTGCGCGGGTCGTGCAGGTGCCCGTCCGCGTCGAGGTCGGCGTCGTCGCGCAGCCAGTGCGCCTCGGGGACGCGGACGCCGTCGAACCGGACCCGGTGGTAGCTGAGCGGGAGCGCGCCGACCGGGACGGGCGCGGAGAGCGCCACCCCGGGGCGGGGCCCGTCGTGGTCGGCGAGCCGGACCAGGAAGGCGAACACCCCGCCCGCCCGGCCCGCCGCGTCCACCGCCCGGGCGATCACCACGGCCCCGCGCGGGCCCGGGTACTGCGGCACCCCGCCGAACTTGACGTCCGCCTCCTCGGTGGTGCGCAGCACGAACTCCCGCCGGTCCGGCCGGAATTCGGCCACGGTGCCGGCGCCGAGGTGGCTGCTGGCCCGGCCCGCCTCGGTCACCAGGTAGCCGATCCGCAGGTCGCCCGCGTCGACGGCGCCGAGTTCCGGGCCGACGTCCTTGCGCGCACCGGCCAGCCGCAGCAGCGACCCCTGCCCGAGGACGCTCTGGGTGACCACCGTCATCCCGAGCCGGGGATCGGCGACGGCGGCCCAGGCCAGCGCCGCGGCCAGCCCGTCGGGGTCGGCGTGCAGGTCGGCGGCCGCGGGTAGGGCCCGCAGCAGGGCCCGCAGCCGGCGGTACAGGTAGGGCTCGCGTTCGGCCGCGGCCTCGGCGACCCGGTAGGGGTGGCGGGCCAGCGCCCGGTGCAGGCGGGGCAGCCGGCCGGGGTGGTGGCGGCCGTGCAGCAGTTCGTCCAGGGTGCGGTCCGTCGTCACCGTTCGCTGTCCCCTCTCGCGCTCTTCTTCCCCGGTGCCGTGCACGCGTTGCGCCCGCGTGCCGTGCACGCGTTCCGCCCCCGCGCCGTGCACGCGGGCGCCGGTGCCGCGCAGGCAGTCGGCGGCGTTGCGGCCGAGCGCGCTGCCCGGTCCGGCCTCGCGGTAGTCGGTGTGGCCGTGGGCGGCCAGCAGGGCGAGGATCCGGGGCAGGTGGGCGGGCCGGACCAGGCAGTCGGCGACGCGGGCCGCCAGGTCGTCGGCCGGGGTGTAGCGGCGTCCCGCGACGGCCGAGTAGACCGGTACGGCGGTCGGCCCGATCGGCGGCCCGCCGCGCAGCACCTCCTCGAACTCGCCGCGCTGCCTGCCCAGTTCGGGGTGGTGCGAGCCGAACGGGAGGTGCAGCCGGACGGCGCTCAGGCCCTCGGCGGCCGCCAGCCCCTCGACGGCGGCCAGCCGGTC
>NZ_JOGH01000131.1:0-17361 GCF_000721345.1 Kitasatospora sp. NRRL B-11411
GCCCCGCCCCGGCCCGCCCGCCCGCCCGCCCCGGGCCGGAGCGCAAACCGGGTGAGCCCGGAGCGGCGGGCTGGCAGGATGCCGGGATGGACGAGATCATCCGCGCCGCGGGCGCACTGCTGGGCCGGCCCCTCCGGGACCCGGTCGACCTCGGCGGCAGCCCGCGGAGCACCGTACTGCGCTGCCGGACGGCCACCGGCGGCAGCGTGATCGTCAAGGCGTTCGCGGACGAGCCCGAGGCGCTGCGCGCGTACACCGGCGAAGCCGCCGGACTCTCGCTCGGCCTGGCCGGGCCCGAGCTGCTCGCCGCGGACGCCGAACGGCGGCTGCTGGTGATGGCGGACCTGGGGAACGCGCCGACCCTGGCGGACCTGCTGCTGGGCACCGACCCGAAGGCCGCCGAGCGCGGCCTGCTGGAGTGGGCCCGCGGCCTGGGCCGCCTGGCGGCCCGCTCGGTGCCGCGGCGCGCCGAGTTCGCCGCTCTCTGGCAGCGCCACGGCCAGGGCCTGCCGAGCTGGGAGGACGAGCCGTGGCAGCGGCAGAACGCCGACGCCTTCCTCGGCCTGCTCACCGAGTGCGGCCTGACCGCCCCGCCCGGGCTGGCCGACGAGCTCGCCGCGGTCGGCACCGCCGACGGCGAGCGGTACCCGGGCTTCACCCCGGGGGACACCTGCCCCGACAACAACCTGATCACCCCGCAGGGCCTGCGGCTGCTCGACTTCGAGGCGTCCGGCTACCAGTCGGTCTTCCTGACCGCCGCCTACTGCCGGATGCCGTTCTCCAGCTGCTGGTGCGTCTACCGGCTGCCCGCCGGCCTGGCCCGGCGGACCGAGGAGGCGTACCGCGCCGAGGTGGTGACCCGGTACCCGGACCTCGCCGAGGAGGCGCTCTGGCAAGCCGGGATTGCCCGGGCGGCCGTGGTCTGGACGGTCGACTCCACGCTGCACCTGCTCCGCCGGGCGCTGCCCGAGGACGGGCCGATGCACCGCACCCGCCGCCCGGTGCCCACCCGCCGCCAGGTGCTGCGCCACCGCTGGACGAGCGCGCTCCGGCTGCCGGGGCACCCGGCCTTCACCGCGACCGTGCGGCTCCTGCTCTCCGAACTCGCCGCGGGGTGGGACGCGCCCGAGCTGCCCGGCTACCCGGCGTTCCGCGGGGCGCCGGGCCCGGGCGGGCTGCCGGGCGCGTTGCGGTGAGGTAACGCCGGCCCGACATCCCCTTGACCGCGTATCGGCGTGATTGCATACTCACTTCCCGACGGTTAATCGATTAAACAGAGCGGGATCGAGGTGCGGACGGCCATGGCACGGGTGCGGATGTCCGATGTCGCCGCCGCGGCAGGGGTGTCGACGGCGACGGTGTCGTTGGTGCTCAGCGGGGCGGGCGGCGACCGCATCTCGGCGCAGACGCAGGCGAAGGTGCGGGAGGCGGCCGAGGCGATCGGCTACGCGCCCAACTCGGTGGCCCGCAGCCTGCGCACGCAGCGCACCCGGATGATCGGGCTGCTCTCGGACACCATCGCCACCACGCCGTTCGCCGGCCGGATGCTGGCGGGAGCCAACGACGCGGCCCGCGAGCACGGGCACCTGGTGGTGCTGGTCGACACCGACGGCGACCGGGCGCAGGAGCGGCAGGCGGTGGAGGCGCTGACCGGGCAGCGGGTCGACGCGATGATCTACGCCCGGATGTGGCACCAGGTGGTGGACGCCCCGGCGGGTCTCGCCGAGGGCAGCGTCTTCCTGGACTGCCGCCCCGCGAGCGGGAACTGGCCGGCGGTGGTGCCGGACGACCGGGAGGGCGGGGTGGCGGCGACCCGGGAGCTGGTGGCCGCCGGGCACCGGCGGATCGCCTACCTGGACGCCCCGGAGGGCAGCGGCGTGGTGGCCTCGGTGCTGCGGCACCAGGGCTACCTGCAGGTGCTGGCCGAGGCGGGCATCGAGCCCGACCCGGCGCTGCACGTGCGGGGCGAGACCGATGCGGGGGGTGGGAGAGCCGCCGCCGAGGAGCTGCTCGACCTGCCGGCCGACCGGCGGCCGACCGCGCTGTTCTGCTTCAACGACCGGATGGCGATGGGGGCCTACACCGCGGCCCACCGCCGGGGCCTGCGGATCCCCGAGGACCTGTCGGTCGTCGGCTACGACGACCAGCAGCTGATCGCCGCCGAACTCGACCCGCCGCTGACCACCGTCGCCCTGCCGCACTACGAGATGGGGCGCTGGGCGATGGAGGTGGCGCTCAGGGAGCGGACGGCCGACCCGGCCGAACCGCACCGGATGGAGTGCCCGGTCATCCGCCGGGACTCCGTGGGTCCGCCGCCGTCCCCGGGAGTTGGCCGGTAGCGGCGGCGGACACCTCGCAGTACTCCCAGCACGCGGCAGTTGGCGCTGCCGTCCGGCTGGTGCAACCACACGGCAGTTGGCGCTGCCGTTCATGCGGGGCCGACTTGGCGGTCGGTTCCCGGAAAGGGACCCCCTGTGCGCAATCCCCTCGCGATGGTAGCAGCGGCGAGCCTGCTCGGTACGGTCGCGCTGACCGGCTGTGCCAAGGCCAGCCACGACGGCGCGTCCGCCGGCGGCGGGCCGACCCGGATCACCATGTGGACCCACTCGGCGGGCAACCCCGGCGAGCTGGCGGTCTACAAGAAGATCATCGACGACTTCAACGGCTCGCAGGACAAGTACGAGGTCGTCCAGCAGAACTTCCCGCAGGGCTCGTACAACGACGCCGTGACCGCGGCCGCCGCCGCCCGCAAGCTGCCCTGCCTGCTCGACATGGACGGCCCGATCATGCCGAACTGGGCGTGGGCCGGCTACCTGCAGCCGCTCGGCCTGCCCAGCAGCCTCACCGACTCGCTGCTGCCCACCACCGTCGGCACGTACCGGGGCAAGGTGTACTCGGCGGGCTACTGGGACGCGGCGCTGTCGATCTTCGCCCGGAAGTCGGTGCTGGAGAAGAACGGCATCCGCATCCCGACCGTCGACCGGCCGTGGACCCGCGCCGAGTTCGACGCCGCGGTCGGCAGGCTGAAGGACTCCGGCTACCGGACCCCGCTGGACCTGGGGGCCGCCGACAAGGGCGAGTGGTGGAGCTACGCCTACGCGCCGATGCTGCAGAGCGCCGGCGGCGACGAGCTGGACCGCAGCACCATGGAGTCCGCCCGGGGCGCGCTGAACGGGCCGGAGGCGGTGGACTTCTTCACCTGGTTCCAGCAGGCGTTCAAGAAGGGCTGGGCGAACAGCGACGGCCCGGTCGGCAACCAGAACTTCATCGACGACAAGGTGGCGCTCAGCTACACCGGGGTCTGGAACGCCAAGGACGCGCTGGAGAAGGTCGGTTCCGACCTGCTGATCCTCCCGCCGGTGGACTTCGGCAAGGGCCCGAAGATCGGCGGCGGCTCCTGGCAGTGGGGCATCTCCGCGGGCTGCGGCAAGGCGCAGTCCGAAGGGGCCCGGGCGTACCTGGAGTTCAGCTTCCAGGACAAGTACCTGACCGACTTCGCCGACAGCCAGGTGGTCATCCCCGCCACCGCGAGCGCCACCGCGGCCTCCAAGTACTTCGGCGCGAACGGCGAGCTGCGCCAGTTCGCGGTGCTGTCGCAGAAGTTCGCGCTGGCCCGGCCCGCCACCCCCGGCTACCCGGTGGTCTCCAGCAGCTTCGAGAAGGCCGCCAAGGACATCATGAACGGTGCCGACGTCAAGTCCGCGCTGGACGCCGCCGTGCAGGCCGTCGACAGCGACATCAAGTCGAACAACGGCTACGGCACCGGTAACTGACGCAGCGGCGAACGACGGCCGGGCGGCGTGCGCGCCGCCCGGCCGCCGGAAAGGCGTGACCCCATGACGGCGACCTTCCGCCTCGACACCCCGGCCGACCCCGGCCGCAACGACCAGACCTCCGACCTCGGCCGCAACGGCCCGTCCCCCGGCCCCGGCCGCAACGACCCGTCCTCCGACCCCGTGGCCCGGGGCGCCACCGGGGCTCCCCGGCGCCGGCGCGAGCGGCCGGGCGCGGCCCGCCGCGGCGAGGCCAGGGCCGGCCTGGCGATGGCCTCGCCCGCGATCCTGCTGCTGCTGGCCTTCCTGGTCGTGCCGGTGCTGCTGGGCTTCGTCCTGTCCTTCACCAACGCCCGGCTGGTCTCCCCGGAGCCGCTGCGCTTCGTCGGCCTCGACAACTTCGTCCGCGCGTTCACCGTGGACCCGACCTTCTTCCGCTCCGCGCTCAACACCTTCGCCTTCGCCGCGGTGGTGGTGCCCGTGCAGGCCGGGTTCGGCCTGCTGCTGGCCCTGCTGGTCAACCAGAAGATCCGCGGCGTCACCGCGTTCCGGGTGATCTTCTTCATCCCGGTGGTGACCTCGATCGTCGTGGTCTCGATCCTGTGGAAGTTCATGTACCAGTCGAACGGGCTGATCAACTCCTTCATCGACTCGGTCACCCTCGGCGCCTGGCAGGGCACCGCGTGGCTGAACAACCCGAGCACCGCGCTGTTCGCGATCATCGTGCTGTCCGTCTGGCAGGCCGTCGGCTTCCACATGCTGATCTGGCTGTCCGGCCTGCAGACCGTCCCGGAGGAGCTCTACGAGGCGGCCCGGATGGACGGCGCCGGCGCCTGGCGCCAGTTCAAGGACGTCACCTGGCCGTGCCTGCGCCCGACCAGGATCTTCGTCCTGATCACCATCACCATCGCCGCGCTCGGCCTGTTCGTGCAGATCGACGTGATGACCCAGGGCGGCCCGGTGGACTCCACCACCACGCTGGTCTACCACGCGGTGCTCACCGGCTACCGCCAGCAGCAGATCGGGTACGGCTCGGCACTGTCGCTGCTGTTCTTCGTGATCGTGCTCGTCATCGCGCTGATCCAGCGCCACCTCACCCGCGACAAGGACTGACCATGGCCGAGAACGCACGCGCGCCGCGGGCGCGCACCCAGCCGGGCGAACGGCAGCTGCGCCGGCGCCGCCGGGTCTGGTCCTACCTGGTCCTGGTCGGCCTCGCGGTGTTCTTCCTCTTCCCGCTGGTGTTCATGTTCGTTTCCAGCCTCAAGCCCGACGGGCAGATCCTCTCCGACATCGGCGGCTGGCGGGCCTTCCTCCCGGTCGGCGACACCAGCCTGCACAACTACGGCGCGGTGTTCGACCGGGTGCCGGTCGGCCGGTTCCTGCTCAACTCGCTGCTGGTGACGGTGGCGATCGTCGGCCTCGGACTGGTCGTCAACTCGATGGCCGGCTTCGCGCTCTCCCGGCTGCGCTGGCGCGGCCGCGGCCTGGTGCTCAGCGTGGTGATCGCCACCCTGATCGTCCCGTTCGAGACCATCGCCGTGCCGCTGGTCTACTGGGTCGCCCACCTGCCGACCCTGCTGTTCCAGGACGGCGCCGTGGTGTACGACATCGGCTGGCTGAACAGCTACAAGGTGCAGATCGTCCCGTTCGTCGCCAACGCCTTCTCGATCTTCCTGTTCAGCCAGTACTTCTCCACCATCCCGACCTCGCTCGACGAGGCCGCCCGGATCGACGGCGCGGGCTGGTTCACCATCTACCGGCGGATCGTGGTGCCGCTGTCCGGCCCGGCCTTCGCCACCGTGGCGATCCTGACCTTCCTGCCCGCCTGGAACCAGTACCTGTGGCCGACCATGGTGGTCCAGGACGAGAAGCTGCGGCCCGTGATGGTCGGCATGCAGTACTTCTTCCAGGACAACCCGGCCTGGGGCGAGATCATGGCCTACACCTCCATGATCACCCTGCCGGTGCTGGTGGTCTTCCTCGCCTTCCAGCGCTCCTTCGTCAGCAGCGTCGCCGCGAGCGGCGTCAAGGGCTGACCCCCGCGCCCCCCTTCCCCTCCTCCCCTCCGGACGACTCGCCGACCCCGCCGCCCGCCGCGGCCGAGGGTCCGCGCGCCCTGCCCTGAAAGGCCCTCATGTTCACGCTGCCCGACTCCTGGGTCTGGGACTTCTGGTTCGCCGACGACGGCGAACAGCACCACCTGTTCTTCCTGTACGCCTCCCGCGCGCTGCACGACCCGGAGGCCCGGCACTACCGCGCCTCCATCGGCCACGCCGTCTCCACCGACCTGGAGAACTGGACCCGCGTCCCGGACGCGCTGGTGCGCGCCGACGCCCCCGCCTTCGACGACCTCGCCACCTGGACCGGCTCGGTGGTCCGGCACCCCGACGGCACCTGGTTCCTCTTCTACACCGGCTCCACCCGCGCCGCCGGCGGCAAGAACGTCCAGCGGATCGGCTACGCCACCTCCACCGACCTGACCACCTGGCACAAGGCCGGCGCCAACCCGGTGCTGAGCGCCGACCCCGCCTGGTACGAGACGCTCGACGCCGGGCAGTGGCACGACGAGGCCTTCCGCGACCCCTGGGTGTTCCCCGACCCGGACGGCGACGGCTGGCACATGCTGATCACCGCCCGCGCCACCACCGGACCGGCCTTCGAACGCGGCGTGGTCGGCCACGCCGTCTCCCCCGACCTGCGGCACTGGGAGCTGCGCCCCCCGCTGTCCGCCCCCGCGCCGCACGGCTTCGGCCAGCTCGAAGTCACCCAGACCGAGGTCGTCGACGGCAAGCCGCTGCTGCTCTTCTCCTGCCTCGCCGAGCACGCCTCCGACCGCCGCCGCGCCACCGGCACCCGCGGCGGCATCTGGGCGGCCCCCGCCGGGAGCCTGCTCGGCCCGTTCGACGTCGACGCCGCCCGGCAGGTCACCGACGACCGCTACTACAGCGGCAAGCTGGTCCGCCGCCGCGACGGCTCCTGGGTCCTGCTGGGCTTCCACCACACCGGCCCCGACGGCGCGTTCACGGGCGGGGTCAGCGACCCGATGCCGGTGGCCTGGGACGGCCGCCGGCTGACCGTCGAAGCGCCGGCCGCGGGAACCACGGCCGGAAGCCCCCGCGCCCTCGTCCACTGACCCCGCGCCACCTCCCCTCCCCCACGCCCGCCGACCCCGCGCCACCTCCCCTCCCCCACCCAGGAGTCCGAGCATGACCCCGCGCTCCCCGCTCCACCGGGCCGGCCGCACCCTGCGGCTCGGCCTGGCCGCCCTGTTCGGCCTCGTCCTGACCGCCGCCGCCACCGTCGCCCCCGGACCCGCGGCCCCCACCGCGGCCCGGGCGGCCGACAGCTACCGGTCCGTCTACCACTTCACCGTGCCCGACCACTGGAAGAACGACCCGCAGCGGCCGGTCTGGTTCGACGGCGCGTTCCACTCCTACTACCTCTACAACGCCGACTACGGGCAGGCCGTCGGCACCGCCTGGCGGCAGGCCACCAGCACCGACAACGTGGCCTTCCACGACCAGGGCGTGGCCGCGCCCAAGAAGACCAACGCCAACTACGACCTGTGGTCCGGCTCGGCCGTCGTGGACACCGGCAACACCGCCGGGTTCGGCGCCGGGGCCGTGGTCATGATGGTCACCCAGATGGACCACCCCACCCCCGCCGAGATCGCCGACGCCTCCGGCCCGCAGGCCCAGTTCCTCTGGTACTCGACCGACGGCGGCCGCAACTTCCGCCCGTACGGCGACACCCCGGTGCTGCCCAACGGCGGCCGCAAGGACTTCCGCGACCCCAAGCTGGTCTGGGACGCCGACCGGCAGCGCTGGGTCGCGCTGCTCGCCGAGGGCACGAGGATCAGCTTCTGGACCTCGCCCGACCTGAAGACCTGGACCCGGGCGTCCTCGTACGACAACTCCGGCCTCGGCACCCTCGAATGCCCCGACCTGTTCCGGCTCCGCGCCGACGACGGCACCGTGCACTGGGTGATGGGCGCCAGCGCCAACGGCTACCTGACCGGCGACCCCAACACCTACGCGTACTGGACCGGCAGCTTCGACGGCACCGCGTTCACCCCCGACCGTGCCGCCCCGCAGTGGCTCGACCACGGCTTCGACTGGTACGCGGGCGTCACCTGGGAGGACCCCGCCGCCCCGCTCGACCACCGGTACGCCACCGCCTGGCTCAACAACTGGACCTACCCGTACACCACCCCGACCTGGGCCGCCGACGGCTTCAACGGCACCGACGCGATCACCCGTCAACTCTCCCTCCGGCACTACGCCGACGGCTACGCGCTGGCCTCCCGGCCCGCGCCCGCCCTCGACCAGCACGCCGCGAAGGTCACCGACCTGGGCACCGTGCAGGTGAACGGCCTCACCACCCTGCCCTACCGCGGCACCGCGTACCGCCTGGACGCCGACGTCAGTTGGAGCGCCCTGGACAACCTGGGCGTCCAACTGCGGGTCTCCGCCGACGGCACCCGGCACGCGGACGCCGGCATCCACCACGACTACAGCTACCTGAACCGCGGCCGGACCGGGAACCCGTCCCCGGACGGCTCGCACCTGGAGTCGCACGCCCCCTGGGACCCGGCCCGCACCACCGCCCACCTCACGGTCCTGGTCGACCGCACCAGCGTCGAGTACTTCGTCGACGACGGCCGCCGCGTCCACTCCGACGAGGTGTTCGCCGACCCCGCCGACGACGGGCTGAAACTGTTCACCAGCGGCGGCGCCGCCACCTTCGCCCACCTCACCGTCACCGAGTACCCCGACCTCTCCCAGCGGCCCGCCCGGCTGCTCGCCGACTTCGAGGGCGGCGCGTACGCCCCCGGCTGGACCGGCACCGGCGACCTGGCCGGCACCGCCCCGACCGCCGAACAGCTCCCCGGCTCGGTCGGAGCGGCGGTCCTGGACACCTTCGCCGGCCGCGACGGCGCCACCGGCACCCTCACCTCGCCCGCCTTCACCGTCGACCGCACCCACCTGCACCTGCTCCTCGCCGGCGGCGACCACCCGCTCGGCACGCCCGGCGCGACCAGCGTCAACCTGCTGGTCGACGGCCGCCCGGTGCGCACCGCCACCGGCGACGACAGCGGCACCATGCGGCCCGTCGACTGGGACCTCACCGACCTCCAGGGCCGCACCGCGCAGCTCCAGGTCCTCGACGACGCCACCGGCGCCTGGGGGCACCTGATGGTCGACCAGGCCACCCTGAGCGACTGACCACCGGGCGGGCGGCGCACCCGGTGCGCCGCCCGCCCCTCCCACCCCCTCACGGAAGCAGCCCGGCACCATGCCCGAACCCGTCCCCGCCGACACCGACTTCCTCGTCATCGGCGAGTGCGTCGCCGACATCGTCCGCACCCCCGGCCGCCCCGACCGCCCGCACCCCGGAGGCAGCCCCGCCAACGTCGCCTACGGCCTGGCCCGGCTCGGCCGGCGCACCGCGCTGCTCACCCAGCTCGGCGACGACCCGTACGGCACGCTGATCCGCGACCACCTGGCCGCCGCCGGCGTCACCGTGCTGACGGACGGTCAGGACCGACCGACGCCCACCGCGATCGTCACCCTCGACCCGGCCGGCAGCGCCTCCTACGAGTTCGCCGTCGGCTGGACCCTCGCCCCCACCCCGGCGCCGCGCGCCCGGCACGTCCACCTCGGCTCGCTGGCCTCCGTGCAGGAACCCGGCGCGGCGGTCGCCCGCCGCCTGCTCCGCGCGGCGCGGACCGCCGGCGCCACCGTCTCCTACGACCCGAACGTCCGCCCCGCCCTGCTCGCCGACCACCCGGCCGCCGTCACCGCGGTCGAGCACTGCGTGGCGCTCAGCGACCTGGTCAAGGCCAGCGACGAGGACCTGGCCTGGCTCTACCCCGGCATCCCGGTCCGCGACAGCGCCGCCCGCTGGCTCGCCCTCGGCCCCGCCACCGTCGTCGTCACCCGCGGCAGCCGGGGAGCCTTCGCCCTCACCCCCGCCGGCGAGACCACCGTGCCCGCGCCGCCCACCACGGTCGTCGACACCGTCGGCGCCGGCGACTCCTTCATGGCCGCCCTCCTCGCCACCCTCGACGACCCCCGGCCCGCCCTCGACGCGGTGGCCTCCGCCCTGCGGACCGCCGCCACCGCCGCCGCCATCACCGTCTCCCGCGCCGGAGCCAATCCGCCCACGACCGCCGAACTCGCCGCCGGGTCCGCGTAGCCGGGTGCGGAGCCGGCCCGTCGCGACTCGTGGCGACGTGTGCGCACCCGCGCACCCGCGCGCCCCCGGGACCGGCCTACGATGGCCGGATGGACAACCGCGCGCAGGTCGCAGCTGCCACCCACTCGCATCAGCACACCGGCGGCGAGCGCCTGGAGACGGCCGCCGCGGTCCTCGCGCTGCTCGCCGACCGGACCCGGCTGGCCCTGCTGGAGCGGCTGGGGCGCGGCGAGGCCGACGTCACCACGCTGGTCGAGGCGACGGGCGCGGCCCGGCCCTCGGTCAGCCAGCACCTGGCGAAACTCCGGCTCGCCGGGCTGGTCGCCACCCGCCGGGACGGCCGCCACGTCGTCTACTCGCTGCGCCACGGCCACCTGCGCCGCCTGGTCGACGAGGCGCTGAACGTCGCCGACCACCAGCTCGGCGCGCTGCCCCCGCACGACTGACCCGCCCTGCCGCGGCGTCCGCGGCCCGTTTTCGGCATCAACATGTGCATCCATGCGCACATGTTGATTACCCTGGTGGGGTCACGCCACCTTCCAACCGGGGACGGGCCGATGCTTTCCGTGCTGCGCAACCGCACCTACCGCCACCTGTTCGGCGCCCAGGTCGTCGCCCTCGTCGGCACCGGCCTGGCCACCGTGGCACTCGCCCTGCTCGCCTACGACCTCGCCGGCGCGGACGCCGGGGCGGTCCTGGGCACCGCGCTGGCGATCAAGATGGTCGCCTACGTGGCGATCGCGCCGGTCGCGGGCGCGCTGGCGGGGCGGATACCCCGGCGGGCGCTGATGGTCGCCACGGACCTCACCCGGGCGGGCGTCGCCCTCGCGCTGCCGTTCGTCACCCAGGTCTGGCAGGTCTACCTGATGGTCTTCCTGCTCCAGGCCGCCTCCGCCGCGTTCACCCCCACCTTCCAGGCCACCATCCCCCAGGTCCTGCCCGCCGAGCGGGACTACACCAACGCCCTGTCGATGTCCCGGCTCGCCTACGACCTGGAGTCGCTGTTCAGCCCCGCCCTCGCGGCGGTGCTGCTGACGCTGGTCCCCTACGACTGGCTGTTCGCCGGGACGACCGTCGGCTTCCTCGCCTCCGCCGCCCTCGTCGTCTCCGCCGTCCTGCCCAAGGCCCCCCGGGCGGAACGCACCGGCGGCGCGTACGGGAACGCGGCCTTCGGCTCCCGCCTGTTCCGGGCCACGCCCCGGCTGCGCGCGCTGATCGCCCTCGACCTCGCGGTGGCCGCCGCCGGGGCGATCGTCTTCGTCGACACCGTCGTCGTGGTCCGCGAGCACTTCCACCGCCCCGCCGGGGCCGTCTCCCTCGCCCTCGGCGCCTACGGGGCCGGCTCCATGCTCACCGCGCTGGTCCTGCCCCGGGTCCTGGCCCGGGTCAGCGACCGCGCCGTCATGCTGCCCGCGGCCCTCTCCCTGCCCGCGGTCCTCGCCGCCACCGCCGCGATCACCGCCGCCGCGCCGGGCAGCGCCGCCTGGATCGCCCTCCTCGCGGCCTGGGCCCTGATCGGCGCCGCGAGTTCCGCCGTCCTCACCCCGGGCGGCCGCGTGATCCGCCGCTCGGCCACCGACGCCGACCTGCCCGCCGCGTTCGCCGCCCAGTTCTCCCTCTCGCACTCCTGCTGGCTGCTGACCTACCCGCTGGCCGGCTGGCTCGCCGCCGGAGCCGGGCTGCCCGTCACCGCCCTCGTCCTCGGTGCGGTCGCCCTCGCCGCCGCCCTCGGCGCCACCGCGCTGTGGCCGCGCCACGACCCCGACGCCCTCCCCCACGTCCACACCGACCTGCCCGCCGGCCACCCCCACCTCGCCGCAGCCCGCCCGACCCCCGCCGGCGCCTGGTCCCACGACCACCGCTACGTCATCGACCGCGACCACCGGCACTGGCCCCGGCCCGCCTGACGGAGCGCCGGGCGGCGGGGCTCAGCGGCCCCGGGCGGCCGCGTGCTTGACGAGTTCGAGCAGGGCTTCGAGGTCGTGCGCGGCCTCGGCGGCGCACAGGACGGTGAGCGCGGCGAGGCCGCCGAGCGCGGTGGCGGTCCAGGTGCGGCCCCCGGGGGCGGGGGCGAGCAGGGCGGTGACCCGGCGCGGGACGGGGCCCAGGGCGGGGCGGGGGCCGGGGCGCAGGCGGCCGAGGAGGGCCAGGGCGGTGGCGGGGACGCGGGTGCGGGCGCCGGTGCGGCGGGCGGCGAGGGCGGCCTTGCCGATGGTGCGGGCCACGCGGGCGCGGTCGCCGGTGGTGGCGGCGGCGCTCTCGTCGGCCCAGCGTTCGACGGTGTAGCCGACGGCGGCGGCGAGCGGGCGCAGCAGCGGGTTGGCGGTGGCGGCGAGTTGGGCGAGCGCGACGAACAGGTGGTGGCGGTGGGTCAGGTGGGCGCGTTCGTGGGCGAGCAGGACCTGGTGCTCGGCGTCGTCGAGGGCGCCGAGCATGCCGGTGGAGACGACGATCCGGCCGGGGCGGCCGGGCATGGCGTACGCCTCGGCGGCGGGGTCGTCGACGACGACGAGTTGGTCGCGGCCGGCCAGGCAGGCGGCTTCGCGGGCGGTGGCGGCGAGGGTGCGGATGCGGCGCTGGAGCATGGTGGCGGCCATCGCGGTGAGGACGGCCAGGGCCAGGGCGGCGAGGGCGGCGACGGAGAGGGCGGCGGGGTCGTGGTGCTGGGCGGCGGTGGCCGACCAGTGGTGGTGGGCGAGGCGGGCCAGCAGGGGGATGCGGATCAGGCCGGTGACGGCGAGCATGCCGAGGGCGGCGGTGCTGGCGGCGGCGAGGACGAGTGCGCCGGTGGTCAGCAGCCAGGTCGCCGCGCGGGGCGGGAGCCGGTCGCCGGCCCGGGGGGCGAGGAGGGCCGCCAGCAGGGGCAGCAGCAGCGGCAGGTAGACGGCGACGCGCACCGGGCAGGCCCTACTTCCCGTCGAGGAGCCGGCGCAGGAACTCCTCGTCGGCGTCGGAGAGTTCGTCGACGAAGCGGGTGAGCACGGCTTCGCGGTCGCTGCCGCGCTCCAGGGTGCGGCGCATGGTGCGGGCGGTGAGGCCGGAGTCGTCGGCGGCGGCGGTGTAGGCGAAGGCCCGGCCGCGTTTGGCGCGTTCCAGCAGGCCCTTGTCGTGCATGCGGGTCAGGGCGGTGACGACGGTGGTGTAGGCGAGCCGGTCGTCGACCCGTTCCTGCACCTCGCCGGGGGTCAGCGCCCGGGGTGCGGCGGCGCGCAGGGCGGCGAGGATCTCGGCCTCCAGTTCGCCCTTGCCCCGCCCGGGAGCCGGTTCGTGCACGTCCATGACTTGGTCGCCTCCTGCGCCGTCTTCTACATTCCACGTAGAAGTTCTACGTTCCACCGTAGAAGTTCCTGCCCATCCAGCAGTCTGCCACGCCCGCGCCCCGAACCCCGCGCCGGGCGGTGAACCCGGGAGGACGTGCCGTGAGCACAGCAATGGCCGCCGAGGCCCCGCCGCAGGCCACCGCGGCCCGCGCGAAGGCGCTGACCAAGGCGTACGGGCGCGGCGAGACGCGGGTGACCGCGCTGGACGCGGTCGACGTCGACGTCCCCGCCGGGCAGTTCCTCGCCGTCATGGGGCCCTCCGGCTCCGGCAAGTCCACCCTGATGCTCCCCCAGCCCCGAGGGGGGCTGGGAGGTGCCCCCCTCCTGGCGGGCCTGGACACCGCCACCTCCGGGCAGGTCTTCCTGGGCGACACCGAGATCACCGCGCTGAACGACCGCAGGCTCACCCGGCTGCGCCGCGACCGGATCGGCTTCGTCTTCCAGGCGTTCAACCTGCTGCCCACCCTCACCGCCCTGGAGAACATCACCCTCCCGCTGGACATCGCCGGCCGCGCCCCCGACCCGGCCTGGCTGGAGCGGGTGATCGACACCGTCGGCCTGGCCGGACGTCTCAAGCACCGGCCGGCCGAACTGTCCGGCGGCCAGCAGCAGCGCGTCGCCTGCGCCCGGGCGCTCGCCGGGCGGCCGGAGATCGTCTTCGCGGACGAGCCCACCGGCAACCTCGACTCCCGGGCCGGCGCCGAGGTCCTGGGCCTGCTGCGCGGCTCGGTCGACGACCTCGGGCAGACCGTCGTGATGGTCACCCACGACCCCGTCGCCGCCGCCCACGCCGACCGCGTGCTGTTCCTCGCCGACGGCCGCACCGTCGGCGAGCTGCTCGACCCGAGCGCGGACGCGGTCCTGGACCGGATGCGCGGCTTCGACGGCACCGGACGGACCAGCTGACGATGATCAAGGCAAGCCTGCGCAACGTCCTCGCCCACAAGGGCCGCCTCGCCCTGTCCACCCTCGCCGTCCTGCTCGGCGTGGCCTTCGTCTCCGGCACCCTGGTGTTCTCCGACACCGTCAACGCCGCCTTCGCCGGCATCTCCGGCTCCACCGCCGCCGACCTCACCATCAAGCCCAAGCAGGCGTTCGTCCCCGAGGTCGAGGACCGCGGCGTCTCCGGCGAGACGCCCACCCTGCCCGCCGGCGCGGTCGCCGAGGTCGCCGCCGTCCCCGGCATCCGGGCCGCCCGCGGCCAGGTCGCCCTGCAGAACCTCACCGTCGTCGACCGGGACGGCAGGGCCGTCGGCCCCACCACCGGCGCGCCCACCCTCGGCCAGAACTGGACCGACGACCCCCAGGTCCACCTGGCCCAGGGCCGCGCCCCCACCCGCGCGGGCGAGATCGTCCTCGACGAGGCCAGCGCACGGCACAAGAACCTGCACCTCGGCGACCCGCTGCGGGTCCTCACCCCCGCCGGCTCCGCCCCCGGCACCCTGGTCGGCACCGTCACCTACACCACCGGCAATCCCGGCCTGACCATGGCCTACCTCGACACCGCCACCGCCCAGCAGCAACTGCTCGGCAAACCCGGGCAGTTCACCGGCATCACCGCCGACACCGCCCCCGGCACCAGCCGCACCGCCGCCCAGAAAGCCGTCAAGTCCGTGCTCGGCGACGCCTACTCGGTGGCCACCAAGGAGGAGCAGGCCGCCACCGCAGCCCAGCAGATCAGCTCCTTCCTCTCCGTCGCCACCACCGCCCTGCTCGGCTTCGCCGCCCTCGCCGTCCTGGTCGGCGTCTTCCTGATCCTCAACACCTTCTCGATGCTCGTCGCCCAGCGCACCCGCGAGATCGGCCTGCTGCGCGCCCTGGGCGCAGGCCGCGCCCAGGTGCTGCGCTCCGTGCTGCTGGAGGCCCTGCTGCTCGGCCTGGCCGGCTCCACCCTCGGCCTCGGCGCGGGCATCGGCCTCGCCGCCGCACTCACGTCGCTCGTCTCCCGCTTCGGCGTCGACCTGTCCGGCACCGCCCTGGTCATCGGCCCCGCCACCCCGGCCGCCGCCTACGCCGTCGGCGTCCTGGTCACCCTGCTCGCCGCCTACCTCCCGGCCCGCCGCGCCGCCCGGACCACCCCGATGGCCGCGCTGCGCGAAGCCGCCGTCCCGCCCGAGCCCCGGCCCGGCCGCCGCGCCGCCCTCGGCACGGCCCTGCTGCTCATCGGCGCGGGCCTGCTGTACGGCGCCGCCACCCACCACGGCACCCTCACGATCGCGGGCGCCCTGCTCGGCGGCGGCATCACCGCCACCCTGCTCGCCATGGTCGTCCTCGGCCCCGCCCTGACCCGGCTCGTCGTCCACACCCTGGGCGCGCCCCTGCCGGTGCTGTTCGGCGCGGTCGGCCGGATCAGCCGCCTCAACGCCGTCCGCAACCCGCGCCGCACCGGCGCCACCGCCGGCGCGCTGATGATCAGCCTGTCCCTGGTCGGCGCGGTCGCCGTGCTCGCCGCCTCGCTCACCACCTCCGTCGACCGCGACGTCGACGCCACCTTCGGCGCCGACTACGTGCTGACCGGCAACGGCGCCACCCCGATCGGCCACGAGGTCACCGACAAGGTCAGGGCCGTCCCCGGCGTCGCGGCCGTCACCCGCCAGCGCTACGCCCTCGCCCACCTGAACGGCTTCCAGGTCGCCGTCTCCGGCGTCGACACCGCCACCGTCGACCGCGCCGTGCGCCCCCAGTACGTCGCCGGGTCCACCGCCGACCTCACCACCGGCAAGGTGATGATCGACCGCACCACCGCCGACGCCGACCACCTCGCGATCGGCTCCCGGGTCGAACTGCACTTCCAGAACGGCGCGGTGGGCACCCTCACCGTCGCGGCGATCACCAACCCCCCGGCCGGCGCGGGCAAGGACGGCGGCACCTGGGAGGTCTCCCTGGACACCCTGGCCCAGTACGCGCCCGAGGCCCAGGACTTCACCCTCTACCTCAACACCGCCCCCGGCGCCGACCCGCAGCGCCTCCAGAACGCCCTGGAAACGGCCCTGACCGGCTACCCGCAGGTCACCGTGCAGAGCCAGGCCGACTACAAGAAGACCGTCACCGGACAGGTCGACACCGTCCTGTACCTGATCTACGCCCTGCTCGCGCTGGCGATCACCATCGCCGTCCTCGGCGTCGTCAACACCCTCGCGCTCTCGGTGATCGAGCGCACCCGCGAGATCGGCCTGCTGCGCGCGGTGGGCACCTCCCGCGCCCAGATCGGACGGATGGTCCGCCTGGAGGCCGTCCTGATCTCCGTCCACGGCGCCCTGCTCGGCCTCGCCCTCGGCCTGGCCTGGGGCGTCACCGGCCAGAAGGTCCTCACCCTGTACGGCATCACCGCCCTCACCGTCCCCTGGAGCACCATCGCCGCCGTCCTCGCCGCCTCCGCCCTGGCCGGCCTCGCCGCCGCCCTCCTGCCCGCCGCCAGGGCCGCCCGCACCCGGGTCCTGACCGCCGTCGCCGCCTGAAGGCCGCTGCAAGCCGCCCTACTTCAGCACGGTCGCCGCGGCCACGAACATCGGCAGGGCCAGGAAGAGCCGGTCGGTCCCGGCCCGCGCACGCGTGCACGATGGTGCGGGTGAGGGCCGGGTCGTCGGAGTCGATGACGGAGGTGTCCCGGTCCTGGCCGACCAGCGTGATCCGCCCTCCGGGGGCGAGCACCCTGCGGGCCTCTGCCAGCCCCCGGTCCGGCCCGGCCAGTTCGTGGAACACCTCGTCGGCCCGGTAGCCGTCCACGGAGCCGTCCGCCAGCGGCAGTTCGCGCGCCCCCGCGATCCGGATGTCCGCCCCGGGCCACCGGTCGCGGGCGGCGGCGAACGCGACTCGACGGGCCGCGGGTCGATGGGCACCGGCCCGGACTCCCGGCCCTTTCCACTTTCCTGACGCCCGGTCGGCGGGAAGACCGCGTCGGCCTCCGGGACCGTGACCGGGTCTCGAAGGCCGACGTTTCACCGCGGGCCCGGGGTGACCGGCGGGCCCGGCCGGTTCACCGGGTTCAGCCGGTCTGGACGGCGGTGTCGTCGATCACGAAGGAGGTCTGCAGCGAGGAGTCCTCGACCGCGTTGAACTTCACCGTG